>JBDNFT010001202.1:0-2510 GCA_041689695.1 Planctomycetaceae bacterium
TCTGCGCGAGACAACAGGTCATCGACGGTGCCTCTGTCCGATTCGTCCACCGTCATCACACCCACACTGCAGGTAATTTCCACCGGACCTGCCTGAGTACTGAAGGGCGTCGAAGAGACCGTCAGGCGTATTCGCTCTGCAATCCGCACCGCGTCCTGCAATTCCGTTCGCTCAGAAATCAGAACAAACTCCTCGCCACCCAATCGACACAATGCGTCGCCGCTGCGGAGCACGTTGCGAATACGCTCACTAAAGACCCTCAGCACCTCGTCACCAACAAGATGTCCCCAGGAGTCGTTTACCTTTTTGAAATAGTCGATATCCATCATGATGACGGACAGTTTCTGGTGTGTGAATTGGCAGCGAGCCAGCAGCTTTTCCAGCATCGACATCAAATAGCTGCGGTTGAACGCACTCGTCAGCGGATCGCGCGTCATCAGCTCATGAACAACCGCATGATACTGCGACTCTTCATCCATGGATGCCATGAATTTCAGGATCGTGCCGCCCAGCCGGATGTGCTCGCCACCCTTTAAACGACGTCGATCACGCAGCAATTTGTCATCAACAAACGTTCCATTCCGGCTTCCCAGATCGATAACACTGTAACCGGAATCCTCCTGTTCGATCGCCGCGTGAGTTCGTGAAACGGCGTTATCGTCCAATGCTATATCGCAGGAGAGTTCACGGCCGATGAGAGTTCGGCGGCTGTTCAGCCGAAACATCTCCGCCTGCGGAGTTGCCGGAAAAATCTGCAGTACGCAACCTCGACCGGATTGTTCTTCTCCGGCCTGGAAAAACCGGAATCCGTCGATCTGCGTATCAGCGAGCGAACGTTTCTCTTCGGATTCTGTGCGAGTCTGCTTCACGGACAATCCAAGGCGACGACGTGTCGTTTCTCTGTTCCGGACGAAGAAGAAGTGCCCAACGGCAATTCTCGATCCTGTCCTTCGGCGTATAGAACCAAGGTCACTTCATTGCCAGCATGGTTGTAAAACATTTCGTCCGCGAAGGCCCGCATCATCATCAATCCACGGCCACTGGCCAGCATCAGTTCCGGGTCATTCAGTCGCTCCAGCGCGCCAGCAACATCGAAGCCTTTTCCATCATCATGAATTGTCAACCACAGTCCAAACTCACTCACCAATTCTGTAATCTGTACGTTTCGCTGGCACCAGGGTGAAAGCAACTCTCGTTCAGCGGCAAGTTCCACAAACCTGGATGATCCGTCTTCTTTAAGGTCCGAGCTCAGTTCCAGGTTGCCATGATAAAAAGCATTGTTCAGAGCCTCTTCCAATGCCATGCAGAAATGATTTTGCCGCGTTTCACCGACAACGTGATAATCCGTCAGGCCTCGCATCAATCGCTCACGCAATTTCGCTATCAGACGGCAACACATCGGCACCTTCAACTGTGTCAATCGTACGTGCTGCGACTTCATGACCACTTCTTCGGTGATTGATGCTTCGTCTACCATCGGAGAAACTTCCCTCAACCACAAGATCAAATCACTTCGAGATACAGGGCACCAGCCTGCTGCAGAATCAGAGTTTTGACAAACTCTCCGCGTTGCTGCAAACGCTTTCGCCAAATTTTGTTCCGGAAGTTTAAGGAATGCTGAGGCCGGGTCAGCTATCACGAAGTTCGAAGACTGCTGAATCTTGTCGCCCAAATGCGACCACATTTCGCAACTGACATGCTCGACGACATTTTCCGTTGATATCCGGGTGCAAAGTCCATGAATTTCATGAAAAAAGCTCGCCCGATTGGAAATGACGCTAATAGTTGCCACGATTGGATGCCTCAGCTGTACACACTTACGAATGCGTGAGGAATTGTTGAATAGGGTTTCTACCCACGGAATCAAACTTAACACTATCTCATATACTTCATTAAGTCGTCGGTTTTTTTGTACGACACTTTCTCCGGAATTACTTAAGTGCGGCCCTGGCGACCAGGAATTGAGTATTTTGCCAGAATTGCCGCCTGTGCGGCACTTCTGACGACGTCGCTCTGTGATCAATAGCTGCATCACCTCTCATCTCTGAAAACATTGATGGCCACGTTTACCGCTCTCTGGCCACGGTTCAGGATGGTGAAACTGTAGGCGAGTTCTAAGCATGGCACGTTCTGACGATCTGAAACTTCTGCACGAATACACGCACAGTGTCAGCCTGATTCGGCACATGCTGGCTGTTGAGTCGGCGTTGCGTGCATACGCCGTTCATTTCGGAGATGACATCGACAAATGGGGCACGGTTGGCCTCATGCACGACTTCGACTATGAGCGCTGGCCAAATCCGCCCGACCATCCGTTGCTGGGTGCAGAGATTCTGAAACAGCATGGCTATCCCGACGACGTCATTTACGCGATTAAGATAGGACGAGGCCCGTAATCCGCGACGATGTTTACGGCGTCAAATTCAGTCGCGTCCACACTTCGGGCAGCCGCGACTGGATGAGATTCCTGGTCGAGACTGGCAACAACGATATCTGCATGGGGATGCAAA
>JBDNFT010001203.1:0-2458 GCA_041689695.1 Planctomycetaceae bacterium
AGCCATCGACAAGATACGCATTGAGTCCGTGCCATTTCCAATCGTCCGGCGTCATGTTGTGAGCGATTTTTCTGACATCATCACTCAGATGATTGATCAGATCGAGCGGTAATCTCGCTCGCGCTTTGGAGTAAGCAGACGCATCTTCGGAGACAGGTGAGAGCCCACTGTCTTTTCTTTCACGATTGAATTTCGCCATGACAGTAATGCAGGCATCGCCTCGACTGTGAACCTGAGACACAAACAGTCCGAGCATTTTTGCTGGCGTGAAGACTCTGTCGCGAAACTCGATATTGAGTGTGTCACACACATGATGAATCTCTTCGTCATCAAACAGATGATGGAGGCGGATTTTTTCCAACGCCTTGAGCCCTTCAATTCGCCTGAGGATTTCGTCGAAGCTGAGCAGCTTTTTCCTTTCGCGTTCGCTTTTCTGTTCTTCTTCGGTCACATCGACCTGCAAAACTACACTTTGTCGATCCTTCGAGTCACAACGATCGCAGATCGGCCTGCAATTCTGGCAAAAAATATCACGCGAGGCGTCGCACTGCCGGTGGGAAGTTGCCGACGAACGACGTCCGCGTTGGTCGGGATACGTCGGCATTTGACCTCGTAGTGAGTCGAAGGATCTTTGCGAAGATACTGCTTCAAGTCCTTGATGTTACCCGACAGCACAGCTTCAATACGGAATGCCGTTACGAAGCCGGATGACACGCATTCCGTGCTCGTAAGATATTCTTCCTCCGCATCCAGGCGCTGCATGGAATGCTGTTCCGCCATGACATCGATCAATCCCGATCGGACGATCGCAGGATCAGGATCGAAGATGTATTCCGCCGCGGCCGGAACGACGTTTGTCCATGCCGACAATGGATCAGCACTAATCGATTCTCCTGATGGCAACGCTGTGGCTCGGAATGAATGTTCGCCAGCCATGCTTCCAAACCAGACAGTCGCTTCGCGACATTCGCCTTTCAGACTGATGAGTTCAATTTCGCAGCCGGGAAACTTCTGCAAAAAGTTGCTGGCAGGACTGACCTTAATGCCACCCCCTGCAGCCTTGCGCGTCAGTTGCTGCATCCAGACGAGATCGGGCTGATATGACTCAAGTCGTTTCGTCGGACGATCGCTTTCCGCACGTCGATCGGGATCAACATGCACGATCTTGCCAGACCAATCAATGTCTGTCACATCTGAGCATTGTGTCTGAATGTTGCCTGCACGATTCCAGATGGCCGCATTCCATTCCGTTCGCAGGCACATCGCAGCGGTAGCATCGATTGCTGTAACTTTTGCATGTTCCGCCATCGCTGACGCATCGACTCCAACTCCGCAGCACAGATCAAACACACTATCGGATTTCGAAAATCGTTTCGCTTTGTGAGTCGCAACTTCCAACGCAGTGCATTGTTCCAGGCCGACTCGTGTTAACCAAAGTCGATCAGCATTCGGCAGCAATCCCGCCGCGCGCTGGCGACCTTCATGCACTGATAAGGCCGCTCGTACGAGATCGTCGTCGTATGTGTCACGCAGCCTGCGCTGGTTGCCGAGCTGCGACGGAGTGCTGGCTGCGATCGCAGCGAAGATCTCGGGGCAATCTTTCAGACGTCGCAACAAAAATGATTCTTCGTCCGCGTCAAAATAAACTTCATCCATTATCAACCGGATTTCTTTTTCATACGAACAATCCCGTCCCAATCGGCGGGTGATTTACGATCGTGCTGAGTGATCAACATGGAGAGATAGTCCTGAGCACGATCTTCGGCGGGCATCCGATGTAAAAACTTCCATGCTTCGGACCATTGCCCCGCAATGAAAGATGCAACGCCTTTTTCAAAATCTGCCAGGTGCTGATCCGTCAGCGACGGACAACGCGATTCTGGCGGGACAAGTTCACTCACCAGTAACGTACGGTCCATACCATACGGCAGAACCTGCAGTAAACGCCTCACGCGCCCTTCATCTTTGGGAAGTTTCTCACGAATCTGCTTCTCCAGGAATTCGTCAATCAACACCGACACGTGCAGTTCGCGAGTCATGCTTTCCAGGCGACTGGCAAGATTCACAACAGGCCCGAACACAGTCACTTTCACCTGTTCACGCGTGCCGATTTTCCCCGCAACTGCGCGGCCGTGAGCAATTCCGATGCTTGTTTCAAAGTCTTTGAGTGGATGATCCGGGTCCGCCTGAGCTTTGGCGAATTCCTCGCGAATCGCCAATGCCGCGCGGCAGGCATTGAGCGGTGCTTCGGACGACGCAATCGGCCAGCCCCAAAACCCCAGGGCGGCGTCGCCTTGAAAGTCACCCGTGACGCCACCAAATCGCAGAATCTGACTGGTCATGACTTCCAGAGCCAGGCTGACTCGTTCCAGCAGTCCGGTCAGATTGTCTGACTCCTCCTCCGCGCGATGACTGAAACCACGCAGGTCGCAGAACAGTACTGTCACATCGCATTCTC
>JBDNFT010001204.1:0-4795 GCA_041689695.1 Planctomycetaceae bacterium
CCGCAAGTTCGCGTAATACAGGCACGGAAGCTTCGGGCTTCATACCTTCCAGTTCTGTTGTCAGCGTCTCAAATTCCTTTCGAGCCTCAGCAAGTTCAGCGGCCAGATTGAGTCGGAAATGTTCGGCCAAGTGTGATGTTTCGTCAGATGTGCGTTCGGCGACAGGCTTCTCGACGATCGTAAGAATGCGCTGTGGCAAGCGGGCTCGTTCGATCGCGACATTGTCGTTGCTTGTGCTGATGCGAAAACTGCCGAGGACATGATCCTTGTACGGCGAATTCTGTTCAATGATCAGTCTCAGTGTCGCAGGTTGAGTGGCGACGATCGGATTGCTCGGCACCAGCACCAATGCGTGACTATCGGCGATCCCGCCACCCACGGCCCAACCGTTGTCAGGCTCCGTCTTGCCGTCAAGGATTTCGTCGGCATTGAATCCAGCCTGTTGATAGTCAGCAATCGCGGTCAGGAATTTGATGTCGCGAACATTGCTTGGCGAGTATTCTTCGGACGGATTTGGAGCCTTCGCAACCGTCTGTTCCCAAATCGATTCGCGGGCTTCGTTCAGCAGCGAAATTCGGAAATCCGCCAGCCGCTCATGAATGCCGCCGCCAGTTCGGTTCCAGATTGTCAGACGTTCGATGTCTGTGTCGCTGCCAAGATCAACTTCCCACCATGGATTGTCCGACACGGCCGTATGCGTCACCGATTTGTTTTCAAATTGGCCGTCCGTTTTTCCGTCAATTGCGTATTCGGGCGGGCCAGCGTAGTCGGTCGAACTTTGCGTCGCTTTGCCCTGCATTGCCACATTCGTGCCAGCCGAGAGTACCTGAACTTCGGCCAACGACAGAATTTTCTGCGGCCCCGGTATTTCGATGCGTACGATTCTGGCCGTTGCTGCCGATTGCCCGGCTGGAACAATCTGTCCTTTCAATTCTGTGATGACAAAGTTGCCACCGCCATGTCCTGCGCCACCGCTGGGCAGATCTGCCGTCGGTAACGTTTCCAATCGAATCGCCGCGATGCCTTTGTCTGCGGTCTTTGCCGGATCGAGCGGAAGTTGAACAGTGTACACATCCTTCTCTGCCGACGTCGCGACAAGAATGGTGCCATCGTCTGTGATACTTGCCTCACCGCCGGAAGTTCGAGCCACTGTGGCTGGTTTCATTCCAAACCACACGGGTTTCGACCGCACACGCTGCTCCCATTGAAGCTGCGACGCAACGATCGCGTCAGTCGGCGTCGCCAACGTTTTGTGTACTTCCGCAAGACGCATTTCAATGCTGCTTCGCCGCTCATTCTGTTCGTTTGTAAAGAACGTTATCAGTGGAGATTCGTCTCGACGATCAGCATCCTGCGTGTTGTTCAAAATAGCGAACACTTGAAAGTACTCATCCTGCGTGATCGGATCGTACTTGTGACTATGACACTGAGCGCACGCGATCGTTGTTCCCATCCAGACCGCCATCGTCGTATTGACGCGATCCACAACAGCAACGTTACGGAACTCTTCATCCTGTGTTCCGCCTTCATTGTTCGTCATTGTATTGCGATGAAACGCGGTCGCCATGATCTGGTCGTCGCTTGCATTCGGCAACATGTCGCCAGCGATTTGTTCAATGGTGAATTCATCGAAGGGCATGTTACTGTTGATCGATCGAATCACCCAGTCTCGCCACGGCCAGATCGTGCGTGACGGATCGTCAGCATAGCCCGCAGAGTCTGCATAGCGGGCCAGATCCAGCCATTTCCAAGCCCAGTGTTCTCCGAATTCAGGTCGCTGAAAAAGGTGCTCAACAAGCTGCAGATAGACCACGTCGTCAATGGACGACGCTTTGCCCACAGGAGAATTGGCTTCCAGTTTCTGCACCCAGGAATCACATTCTTCAACGGTCGGTGGCAGTCCAGTCAAATCCAGAAACAGTCGCCGCACAAGGACTCGAGCATCGGCCTGTTCAGTCGGCTTAATGCCATGCTTCAGCATTTTATGAAGCGCGAAGTTGTCGATCGCGTTCTTCGGCCAACTCGCATACGAAGCAGCGGCCGGAACTTCGGCTCGAATGGGTTTGACGTATGCCCAGTGTTGAGCGTAGTTGCCCCCTTGTTCAACCCAGCGTTTCAGCGTCGCAATTTCTGCTGATGTCAGTGGCTTACCAAATTCGCTCGGCGGCATCCGCACGGATTCGTCTTCACTTGTAATGCGCGCAATCAATTCGCTTTCATCAACCTTGCCCGGAACAATTGCTGCCGATCCTGATTCAAGAATCTTCGTTGCGATGTCATGATCATCCAGTCGCAGCCCAGCTTCGCGTTTCGCATCATCGGGACCGTGACATGCCAGGCACCGATTCGAAATGATTGGCCGCACGTCGCGATTGAAATCGACTTGTTGTGCGATCACAGGTGTCGCAGCGATGGCAAACAGCATGAGTGACAGCAAGGCGGGAAGTAAAAATCGCATGAGCTACATCCAGTGAGAAAATCTCAGGGAGGGGTTCAGTTCGGTAGGTTTCGTCGGGGATGTCCAAATTGTATCGTACGCTTTCGTGCAATTCACGCAAGAAACGTTATTTGATGTCTGCCGGGAAATATCACAATGCGAGGCTCACTTCTAGAACTTGGACTCTGTGGCTGGATGTTGTCACTTGCGTTAATTGCAAGCGGCCAACCGCTGGAACATCTCCGAGTCAGCGATGATCAAACACATTTCGTCCACGGGGCCGCCGCAGAACGCTTCGTCGTCTGGGGCGTGAATTACGACCACGATCACTCCGGACGGTTGCTGGATGAATACTGGATCGACGAATGGTCAACTGTCGTCGAAGACTTCGGCGAGATCAAAGAACTCGGCGCGAACTGTGTACGCATCCATCTGCAAGTCGGCAAATTCCTCGACGCGCCCGACAAACCCAACGACGCGGCATTGGCGCAACTGGCTAAGCTGTTGCAGCTTGCGGAAGACACTGGTTTGTACCTCGACATCACCGGATTGGCCTGTTACCACAAGAAAAATATTCCTGATTGGTATAACACGCTGAGCGAACAGGAACGCTGGAAAGCGCAAGCCGTCTTCTGGGAAGCCATCGCGAGAACCTGCAAAGACAGCCCGGCCGTTTTCTGCTACGACCTGATGAATGAACCCATCCTGGCTGGCAAAGAAGCGGAGACCAACTGGCTGACCGGTGACCTTGATGGAAAGTTCTTCGTCCAGCGGATCACGCTAGACCTCAAAGAACGCACGCGCGAACAGGTGGCCGAGGCGTGGGTCAACACCATGGTGGACGCCATTCGCAAACACGATCAGCGGCACATGGTGACGGTCGGTGTGATTCCGTGGGTGTTTGTTTTCGGCGGAGGCCAGCCGTTGTTCCATTCGCCAACCGTCGGCAAGCGACTGGATTTTGTCGCCGTTCATTTTTACCCAAAGAAAGATGAAGTCGATAAAGCTCTCACCGCACTCAAGGCTTATGACGTCGGCAAGCCAATCATCATCGAAGAAATGTTTCCACTGTCATGCAGCCAGGACGAGCTTGTCGAATTCGTTCGCAGTTCGTCGAACATCGCCGACGGCTGGATCAGCTTTTACTGGGGTAAAACTGCCAAACAGTTGCGAGCCGCCGAGAAGCCTACGATTGGAGAAGCCATCACAGCGGAGTGGTTGGAAGCATTCCAGAAGATGTCGGCTGAAATGAAAGAAGGTCGAACACCCGATGGGAAAAACTGAGCCGGATGACAATCCTTATTTGCCGCCTCAGGTTCCCCAGTCCTATTTTGCCGACGTCACAGCAAATGCCTCCAGCCGCGTGCCATCGGGGTTTTCGTTTAAGTTTGTGGTGTTCGCCGTCGCGTGCAATTTGATGTTTAGTGGCGTGGCGGAACTCGTGCGCTCGCGCGGCGCACGCGCTGCCTCTGGCGCTGAATACCTGTTATTCTTCGGAACTCCAGCGTTGAATTTCGGGCTCGTATTTGTGGGACTGTTCGCAATTGGCTGCGTAATGCTCGGCAAGAAATCTTTAGACGTGGAGCGGGCTCTGAAGCATCTCTTTCTCACGACGTTTCTGTGCTACGTCGCCGTGATGATCGACTATTTTTGCCGTGGAGGGCAATTCTTGATCTAGACGAGACTTGAGCAGAGTGAAACAAACCCGGTCACGCTCCGCCGTGACGGATTTCATTCAGCCCTCGCGGTCTTGAAATGACAGCGTGATGTTTGCGACGGCGAACCGAAGCAAAAGCGCGCCAGAATGGACCACGACTCGCTCAGAGTGTGCGATTCCTGGCGATCATCTATACAATTAAAACAAAAAATACTGGTTACCGCCAGCACACATGCCCATCATCGCTGTCGGCACAATTGATGCACTTTAGTTTTTGCACGGCATGGTTGGTGAACCGCCTTCGCCGACGAAGCATTCGATGATATTTGTTTATGGCCAAAGGGAAAGACTATGTTCAGCGCTCAAGCGATTCAAGGAAACGGGAACGAGATCAAAGGCAAAATTCGGAGTAAGTGGGGCGCGCTCACGGATGACGATGTTGCAGTGTTCAATGGGAATGTTGAGCAATTGCTGGGTGCCATCCAGAAAAAAACGGGCGAGGCACGCGAGAACATCGAACATTTTCTGGGACAGATTGTTGCAGGCGGCGCTGCTGCGGTGAGCGGGGCTGGTGAGTCGGTCCGCGCTGGTGCCCACCACGCGGTTGATTCCGCCCAGGCAGTGTCTCACGATGCCGCTGCTGCGGTGCGTGAAAGTTATGCCGATGTCGAAGCCATGGTGCGGAAGCGACCAGCCGAGTC
>JBDNFT010001205.1:0-4236 GCA_041689695.1 Planctomycetaceae bacterium
ATAAAGTACGTCAGCCTTTCCAGGCTGACTCAGAGTGCTTAAGGTCAGTCGGGAATGCCTGACGTACCTTTCGGAACAATCAGAATTTTCGAGATTCGTGGAACTTTGTTCTCAGAAAAATCGTCAAACAAACCAGTCGAGGACCACAAAATCCTGTTCTGCGGGGCATCAAGTGGTGTTCAGACGGGGCAAACCGCACCTTTTCCCGGAATTGCGGCGGCTAGATCCTTCAAAATTGGTTGACGGGACTGCGAATCTGCTGCTACGTTTGCCAAATAGCTAATACCTGTCAAACATTCATTCGAACACTATCTACTCATATCTGCAAACAAATCGAGGCGAATCATGGCGGAACCAGTCAGCGCATGGGGCATTGATATAGGTCAGGCGGGCCTGAAAGCAATGAAACTCCGCGTCAGCGACGATGGCGAACGAGTGGTTGCTGTGGCCTTTGACTACATTCCTCACCCCAAGATTCTCAGCCAACCGGATGCGATTCCGGAAGAGCTGATTCGCGAGGCGATGAAGACGTTCCTCGACCGAAACAAAGTTGACAATGATCTGATTGCGATCAGCGTGCCAGGACAAAGTTCGCTGGCGAAGTTTATCAAACTGCCGCCGGTAGAAGCCAGCAAAGTCGCTGAGATTGTGAAGTACGAAGCACGGCAGCAGATTCCATTCGATCTGAATGACGTGATCTGGGACTATCAGCCAATTGGTGGTGGAGTCGAAGAGAGTGGCTTCATGCTGGAAGCCGAAGTTGGCTTGTTCGCAATGAAGCGAGATCTGGTTTATGACGCTCTTAAACCGTTTATTAACAACGGCAAAGAAGTCGAAGTCGTTCAGATCGCCCCGCTGGCTCTCTATAACTATCTGTCTTATGACGTGCTTGGATTCCGTAAGACTACTGAAACGCCAGAGCCGCCTGCTGCTGAAGACTACTATGTCATTCTGGACATGGGTGCAGACAACACTACGCTGTTGGTATCAAACGGGCGGAGTATCTGGATTCGTAATGTGCCGATCGGCGGCAATCATTTTACTCGAGCCCTGACGCGTGAAATGAAGCTCACATTCGCCAAAGCGGAGCATCTGAAATGTAATGCCACAAAGGCACCAGATCCCAAAGCCGTATTCCAGGCGATGCGACCTGTATTTAATGATTACGTCTCCGAAATTCAAAGGTCGATTGGCTTCTTCGGTAGCGTGAATCGATCGGCAAAGATCCGCAAGATCATCGGTGTCGGCAATGGTTTCCGCCTCGCTGGTTTGCAGAAGTTTTTGCAGCAGAATCTTCAGTACGAAGTGGAACGACTGGAGAGCCTGGAAGGTGTCACTGGCGACGCAGTACTGACGGACCCACTGTTCATCGACAATATGATGACGTTTGCTGTGCCATACGGTTTGGCACTGCAGGCGATTGGCAAGACGCGTATTCGCACAACTTTGTTGCCACCAGAAATTGCGATGGATCGAAAGATTCGCAGCAAAAAGCCATGGGCAATTGCCGCGGCGGCGGGATTACTGCTGGCCATGGGCGTAAGTACGATGGGAAATGCGCGCGTGTTGCGGTCATATGGCGTTGACCGTTGGGACGAGCAGCAGAAATTTGTCGATACTGTGCAAAGTCAGATCTCAACCCAAAAATCAGCCTACGGCGCAACTGAAGGTGATCACAAGAAGATCATTGAAAACATGAATCGTCTGGTGGCACCACTCGAAAAACGTGCCATCTGGATGGAACTGTTCAAGGCCGTGAATGAGTGCATGCCACGCGATGTAGACAATGCGTTGGATGAGTCAGATATCACTCTGCAAAACAAGATTAGAATTCAGTCGTTTACGACGATGAAGGTTGCTGATGTCTCAGCATGGCACAAAGCCTTTGCCGATGCGAAGCCAGAATCAATGCTGGAAGAATTCGATCCACGTGATCGAAAAGCGCCTGAGAAAAAAGAGGGTTATGTCGTTACGCTGAAAGGCTTCCATCTGCATAACAACGAGAATGCCGATCTTCTGGATAAGGAACGTAACTATCTGGAAAAAACGCTACTGATGAATCTGCGGCAGTGGGAACTTAATTCGGGTGGAGTTTCTGTACCGGTGGGCAAGATTGTGATTTCACATCCTATCCTGGCATTTTCGCTGACAAACAAAGTTCAATACGACCCAAATCAGCGTGCTGGTGCTCAATTGACAGGTGGGTCAGGAGGAGCCGGAGGATATCTGGGTGGCATGGGTGGCATGGGTGGCATGGGAGGCATGGGAGGATACATGGGCGGCGGAGAAACTTCCGGTATGCCTGGCGATCTAAGCGGAGGAATGATGGCTGGCGGAATGAGCGGCTATCTAGGCGGAGGTGCAGGAAATCCTGGTGGCGGAGGTGCAGGAAATCCTGGTGGCGGAGGTGCAGGAAATCCTGGTGGCGGAGGTGCAGGATATTCTGGTGGCGGTTCTGGCTATCCGGGTGGTTCCGGCGGATATCCCGGCATGAATGGTGGTGCTGGTGGTGGCACCGCAAATGGTGATCAGATCGCTCTCAAAGGGCCACTTCTGGCGGGAGATGAAAAACAAAAGATTCGCATCATAGACAGAACGGATTTCGTCGTGCAATTGGTCTGGATTCCAACACTGGAAAAGGATCGGCCCGGCACAGATCCGCGTCCTCCGGTGACTGAAGAAGAAGCAGCAGCGTTGACAAAAAAGAAGTAGTACCAGAAATCCTGTTTGAACCTGATCTGTCTTAAGTGTGTTAGTCTGGAGCTGATGTCATGGAAAAACTTCAACCGATTTTGAAGCAGAAATACTGGATCTGTTTTGGACTGTCAGTCGTTTTTGTGCTGTTCGGATGGTGGAACGCAAGCGGCGATCTATCCGCCAGGACCGCAGAACGGAAAACATCTGTAGAAGGTTCGTTCGGCAAAGCAGGCCAGGGTGCCAGTGATCCAAATGAATCCTGGGTTGCCGGTGGCAAGAAGGAAAACGAAGAAGATAAGGGTTCCTACAAAACAGCCTCGCTTCAACTTTGGAAACGCCAACAAACAGCTCGCGAATGGCCAGAGCAGATTCGCGGCGAGATGAATGAAATTACGTATTTCTTGGATGTGCCGAAAGAAACTCGTGAGCGTTGGGCATCAATTTATCGAACGCAGATTGAAGATTTGCTTAAGATCGTACAGCCATTCAAGAACGACACAGGGGAAGGACTTGTGGTCGTCGATGCGAATCGAATTACACGGCAGCCTTATGAATCATGGCAAAAAAACAGGCCAACCTCAAATGAGATTTGGTCAAATCAGGAGGACATTTGGCTGTTAAAAGCCCTGCTCACTTCAATTTCAAAAGCCAACGATTCCGCCACGCGAATTACTGAATCCCAGGTGCGTGAAATCAAGAGGCTTCATCTTCGCGGCGGAGACCGCAAAACTAAACCAGGGGCCGTAGGCGGGAAATCCGGTGGATTGATGAGTGGCGGCATGGGGGCCATGGGATCCATGGGGGCCATGGGAGCCATGGGCGGTGGTGAGGACGCAATGTATTCAGGCGGCATGGGCGGTGGCGGTACAGGCGGTGGCATAAGCACTTCACACCCGGGTACTTCGTTCGAAGGGAAAAGTGGCGGAGACGTTTTGACCGAGGAATTCGGAGCTGGCGCCGGCGCTGCGGGCATGAGCGGAATGGGCGGTATGGGAATGCCAGGTGGTGAAGGATTTGGCGGTCCTATGTCCGGCGGTCCCGGTCTTGGTGGCGGCAAGGCAGCCGCACAGAAGGAAGTTCGTTACGTTGATGATGCAGAGAAGGATCAAGGGTATAAGACTCGAGCTTTCTTACTTGATGTCGTAGTTCGTGATGAGCGTTTACCGGATCTGCTTGCCAAACTCACCAACTCCGATTTTCCAGTCGAAATTGTTCGTGTAGAAATTCTGTCTCGTGCCGGTGGTGCATCCAGTGGAATGGGCGGTGAGGGGATGAGTGGTTATGGCGGCGGCTCAGGTGGTTACGGCGGAGGAATGCCCGGAGGAATGGGTGAATCCAGTGGCATGGGCGGCTATCCCGGTGGTGCTGGCCTGATGAGTTCCGGATCGAGTGGTGGATACGGCGATCTTGCTGGTGGCGGTGGCTTAGGAGGCTATGGCGTCGGAGCCGAAGGTGGTTATCCCGGTGACACTGGCATGATGGAGTCAGGAACGGGCTTTGGCGCTGGTGCGATGAAAGGTGTGGAAGTGGTGAATGCAG
>JBDNFT010001206.1:0-3294 GCA_041689695.1 Planctomycetaceae bacterium
GACGGTAAGTTCCAGCAGTCGCGCCAGATGTCCTCGACGGACGGCCTGAATGAGCGACAGAAACTCCGGAGCTTCGGGCAACACGATCCGCGATGCGGTATCGATCAGTTGACTCAGAATACACGCCGAGACCACAACGTCGGAGACCGGAATTTTGCCGCTCGTCGATGGCGATTGCAGCGCAGTCAGAAAAGCGGTGCGAGATTCGGAATGCGAATTCATCGAAGCCGCATCGCTTAGCAGCGGCGCGGCGATGTCGATCGGTGCGAAGACGCGAATTCGTGAAGCGATGCCAGGCGGGCATTTTGAGACGACAAGATTCACCGCTGCGGCGTCGATGTCAATCAGGCGAATCTCAATAAACAACTCCGCCAACACGGCGATGTCGATGTCCTGGCAGTTTCCAGCGCCTGCGATGGAAATTGTAAGTTGGTGGCCGTGAGAAGTGCTATCCGATCGGCGAGACAGCACGTCCGACGCGGCGGCGGCGATCAATCGCATGACATGTGCGCGGTGCGAAGCGAAACTTGGCTGATCCCGCGTCTGCTGGTTTCGAGTAATGTGTATTTGGGTGAGATCAGTCACGTGATGTGCCGCTGCGGGGCTGAAACTTGTCAACCTCATTCCACACATTAATTCGTCAGCATTGGAATCGGCCGTGGCAGCGTATTTGGATCGCCGGTGAGTTTGAAATGGCGGCGTGCAATCTCTTTGCCGCCACTTTTCAAGACCAGCGAGTAGTCGCCCGGCGACATTCGACTTCCGGCCTCATATTTGAAATTCGCCCACAAGGAATCGCGAGTCACATACTGACCAGCGCTGTCGATGATTCGTTCTTCTGAATCTTCGATGGCGACTTCCACCCACAGGTCTTCGTGAGGTGGATTGATGTTGCATTGCGCAATGATCGAATCGCCGTATGTGTATTCGGTCGAACGATTGGCGAGCTGCCCGCCCATGAGCATGCTGCCGATGTCAAACGAAAAGAATTTGTCCTTTTCGCGCAGTGGTCGCGGATTTTTGATCATGGCCAGTGCGACTTCGCGGTCCAGTGTTTTCAGAGGCAAGGCACCGCCTTCAGTTCGGGTGCCGTAGAGATCCATGCGATAGTCGGCCTCAGCAGCCCCGATGGCGACAAGTGTGGCCATGGCCAGCCAGATCATCGACAAAGGCACGTTTGCCGGTCGCATCGCGATGGTACGAGCCATCGCGAATCTCGGCAGTCCAAGGAGCGAAGTTGGCAAACGCAGGCGATGCACAAATCGTCGAATAGCAACGATGTCTCGTTCCATCAGGAATGCTAAATAGCAACTGATGCAAACTAAAGGAAAGACCCACAAGCCCAGGGAAATCCACGTCATGATATGAAACATGACGCCGATGCCCAAAGCAAAGAAACGCCCGACGGGTCTCCATGCGAGAAACGGAAATGTAATTTCCCAGACGACGGTAATGTACCCGCTGATCAACAGCAGCGGAGTCGATGTGGCCATGAACTCGCCAATCGGAGTGCTGTAATTCCAATTGCTCAACATCCAGTAGCGAAGCTGTTCGCCGCTAAAGAATGCCTGCGTTTGAATCTTGGTAACGGCGGCACCGAAATAGACGAAGCAAAACAGAATTTGAATCAATCGTGCAGGCCAGACAGGCACAAGCGGTGGAATTGCCGACGCCGCTCGACCATCCTTCCAGCGTTTCAGGATTGCATCGACAGACCACACTGCATGCGATTCAGAAACCGCCAGAATCAACAGAACGTGTGAAGCGATCACCGAATACTTCGTAAAGGTACTCACACAATCCAGCAGATTGAAGTAGATGTAGAGCGGAGCACCAATGAGGAATGCGAGTCGTGTTCTAAATCCAAAGATCCCGCAAATCAGCGCGAAAATCATGATGCCGTACAATGCAATGGCAAATGAAGGTGGCAAAACCGGCAATACGTTTCCTTCACCATAGACTTCAAATAACTGTTGCGGTGCGCCGTCAGTGGAAAACAATTCACGAACTCGCCCGAAGCGGCGAACCATCGGGATGAGTGCCATGGCTGGCAGAAACATGCGAACCAACGCCAGTCCGTACGGAGCTTCTTCAGCAAAGAAGAACTCGCGAAGTCCGCTGAAAATCGACTGGCGTTTTGTTTTCGATGATTTCATGGTGATGATTCCATTCACACTTGGATTTCGCGGAGGTTTGTAGCGAAAGTCGTCAAGACTTTCGGCTAAGGTCTGCCGAGTGCTTTGTCGCAGCACTAGTTCGTATTCAATCCGTTTGAATCCGATGTTACCTGAAATCTGTTTTGCAGATTATTGGCGACAGGATTGAAGTAGGTGTTGTAGTAGGGTGTCGCTTCGCGGGCTGCTTGTTGCAGGCGAGGATTGTCGGCGATGGTCATCAGCGTCTGACGATTGAACCAGTCGGGGTATGTTTCGATCGAATTTCCATTGGCCGCACAGATTGAGCGCAGATGGAAGTACGAAACTTTCTCCATGGGCTCACTGAAATTGTATGACCACAAATTCGATGGCACATTGAATTGTTTTGGCCAGATTTCCTGCACAATGTAGACACGATCAAAATCAGGATGTGATGTGTGTGAAATCACGTTGTTGATGTGTCGCGCGACCAGGTGGTTGGACACATCGTAGTTGATGCGGTCCACGTTTCCGAACGGTGTGAATGCGCCCCAGGGTTCGCGTACTTCGTAGAACGTGCCGTTGGCGTCTTCCGCAATAATGTGCGTACGGTTGTCATAGGCATTCCATCCGCAGAACATATCCCAGACGACAAAATAGCTCAATGTGTTACCGACAAGTCCGAATTTCAGAGCGTGTGCGCCGGTTCCCCATGCTAACACACAGAGATAACTGATCACGAAGAGGACTGAAGCCCAACGTTTCAATCGCATATTTCACCATCCTTCCATGGCAGGTGAATTGAGGAAAATCTCAAACGAGAACTGCGTTAAACTTTCAGCAACGCAGGATCGTCCTTTTAGACTTTGTACTTTTTTCGAAATTCCGTCAAGATCGAAGTTTGCCGAACCGGACCAGTCCGCATTCACCGGAATGCAGTGACACAATTGCACACTGCCACACCGTAGGACGGGACTCCAGTCTCGTCCTGACACGAACGTGCCTCGAAACACGTTGGCAGATTTTATTTTCAGCCACTTCCTTGTACCGAGGCTCCAGCCTCGGTACACACTGCCCCGGAGGCTCCTGCCTCGCGGTGTTGCCTCAGGAGGCAGGAGCCTCCAGTACACGGCGTTCCAGGGCTGGAGCCCTGGAACGA
>JBDNFT010001207.1:0-4413 GCA_041689695.1 Planctomycetaceae bacterium
TACCTTTCCGGGTACGCTTCACAATACGACTTCGGCTCACGCCTTATACGCATCCTGCAACCCTCGATACGGAGCCTCTGGCTAAGAGCTACTCCGGCGGGAGTTCCACCCGCTTGTCAACAAACCATTTCCAGTCCGCACATGCATCAGGTTGTTGCACGGTGCTTCAGCCATCTCGATACCAGTGCGGGCGATGGGGACTCAGCATTACGATCCGCCAGCTTTCCTTCCGCTCAAAACCGATCCAGCGCATCTTCGTTTTGCACTTCGGACAGCACGGAGCTGCGTCGTCGATGCAGTCTGCAGGCGTG
Source organism: Planctomycetaceae bacterium (assembly GCA_041689695.1). Taxonomy (GTDB): domain Bacteria; phylum Planctomycetota; class Planctomycetia; order Planctomycetales; family Planctomycetaceae; genus SXXK01. The sequence goes on from JBDNFT010001207.1 coordinate 312, forward strand.
ACGCTGGTGGCGTCAGAGGCGGGAGGTATGACACTGGAATCTGCAGGTTGAGGCGACACCGCAGCCAGCAACTCGCGGCATTCGGCGAGGTAGCGCTCACGATGACCGTTCCAATAGAAAAGGCAAATGGGACGCAGCTCATTTCTGAATCAATGAGCGACGGGGCCAACGTAGGGGCCATGCACCTGTGAAAATGAACCCGTCCGCAGCCTGCCTTCAACTCAAACTTAGTCTGACATCAAGGGGTCGTCCCAGGAGGCACAACAATAAGTAAGTAGCGAAACCGATAAATGAGCTGCATTGCCTAACGTACGTAAATGCGATAGCTACGACCACGCTGATAAGATTCTGATATAGGGTCTTCCTTTGAAAGAGACCAACCAGAGTTGAAAGCTGACGACCGTCAACCGTTGATGCCGTTCAGGCGGAACAATCCCCCATACGTTCGGTGTCACGATCTGTGACAAGAGTGACGACAGATTTCTGGAAACGGCCGAAACTTGACTGAAGCAACGACAAATTGATTGCAATTCAGGAAAACACGCAGGACAGGGATGATGGAGACGCATCCAAAATTAAGTTCGCCGTCATCTTCGCGGAGCCTTTTTCATTTCTCGCCTGAATTTTTCATAGTCAACCAGGTTTTCAGACACGCACGAACCACAGAAACATTTTCGAAAGACCTGTCTTTCTGTTTACAGAATTTATCTAGGTGGGTGGCACCGTTTTTGCACCACACCTTTGTGGCAGCACCGTTGTTCCCTGGCGGACTTGCAAAGTCCTTCCAATCATCAACCTTATGAAAATATGGCGGCACCCAACTAACTTCCGTGAGATTCCACTTCCGCATTCGGCGTGAATTCCAGACCACCAAGCTGCGCGAGTTTCATCATGATCAAATCCGTGACCTCCTGCAGCTCCGCGTGCCCTGGCTTCTTGTCGTACCATGCCGACAAATCAATCGGTTCACCGTAGATCAATATCACTTGCGTTCTTTTCAAGAACGCTGCAATCATGGACTTTGCTCGCGGCGAGTTTTTAATAAAAACAGGAATCACGGGAACTTTCGACTTGATCGCCAGCCACGCAACGCCGCTGCCTCCATGCAGAAGACGCTGGTCAGGACTTTCCACGTTCAATCGACCTTCAGGGAATAATCCCAGCAGATGACCGGCCTCCAACCGCTTCATCGCTTCACGAATGGGTTTCATATCGCGACCGCTGCGTTCAACGGGAATGCTTTCCATCGCTCGACACACCCAATTGATAACACCGCGTAGTTCATAAAATTCGCGCGCCATCAGAAAACCGATCACTCGCAAATGCGGCTTTTTGAAACCAGCGAAGTGTCGATGCCAGACCAGAATAGGATCGACGGGACTGGTATGATTCGCCACGATGATCGCCGGGCCGGTTTCCGGAAACGGACAAGCGTTGACTGTCCTGCAGCGGGCGAATAGCAGTCCGTGAACCACAGCTATCTGGTAGCAAATCCATGCACGCCATCCCGCACCGCAGGTCGCTGCGCGGATGCCTGCAATGGACACCATCAGTAGAGCAGCACAAAGAATCCAGAAGATGGGCGATCGCCACTCCATATTCCGTTATCCATCAACAGAGCGGCCTGAGCCGCCAATGTTCGGTCTTTGATTTATACTTCACGCGGTCAAGAGTGAGGTGCCAAGCGGAATGCACTTGTCCCCCCCGCATTCAATTTTCCAATTTCACAACTGTTTCACGGGGGGAGAGCAGGCTGTCAATTTAATGAGTTTTCGCCACCCAAAAAACGTCAGTGAGGGATGGAATTTAATGAGTTTTCGCCACCCAAAAAACGTCAGTGAGGGATGGAATGGCCTGCATTCTTCGTCTCACGTCCCTCGCTGATGCGTCGGGTTACGATGAAACTGATTATGTCAGCCCGGTCAGTACGCCGTCCTTGCAGTATTCCGGATTGCCGAACGTTTCAATGTGATGACCGAAACCGTGAGCAAGTGCGACCAGAAGACGGTTGTGCGGGATGTTCGGAAACTTGAGCGATCGTCCCATTTTGAAGTCCAGGCCGCCGCCGACCATCAAAAACGGGATATTGTCGAGCGTATGTGAATTCCCCTGGCCAAGTTCATTGCCCCATACGACAAGGGTGTTGTCCAGCAACGAACCTTCACCGCCGGGTTCAGGTGTCTCAGACAGACGTCGCACAAGATAAGCCATTTGTTCGGCGTACCAGGTGTTGATCTTCGTCAGCTTTTCGTGAGCCTCTTTGTTTTCATTTGGCTCATGTGACAATTCATGATGGCTCTCATCGATTCCCAGCCAGTGCATTTTCGGGTTGCCGACGGAGTTCGTAATCTGAAATGTCGCGACGCGCGAAAAGTCGTTTACGAAACTATTCACCATCAGATCCATCTGCATCTTTGAAATCTGTGGGATGTTGTCGTTTTCTTCTTTCACGCCGGGTTCCAGTTCCGGCACCGCGTGTCCCATATCTTTGGATTGCGACTGCTTGAGTTGTTCTTCCATGGATCGCACAAACGTGGCGTGTTCGTCAATCAAATGCCGGTCGGCTGAGGACACCACTTTGCTGATCTGCTTCAAGTCTTCCTGTACGCTGTCGAGGATACTCGTGAGGACTTCCCGATCTTTGACTTGTCCATAAAGTTTCTTGAACATCTGATATGGATCGTCGGTCGGTGCGATTGGTTTGTTGGCACCGGCGTAACTCATGCGGGTCCAGGTGTCCGCGCGATCCGGGACCATCACGCCGAATTCCAGTGACCCAAATCGAGTCCGTGTTTCTTCCTTTGACTGCAGAAAGTTGGCGATCTCCTGATCAATGGAGATGCCACTGGCCCAGCCAGCCGGCGTATCTGATCCGCCCTGGATATTTCCGGGGAACAGCTCAGCGCCTGTCAACAGGCAGCCCATACCTCGCATGTGATTATCGCCGTCGCCACGGACTTTGTCGCACACGCCGTGCATTACCAACATCCGTGATTGAAAATCCTGCATCGGTTCCAGGATGCGTTTGAGCGTGAATGTTTCGCCTTCTTCGTCCGGCCAGAAATCCCAGGGCACTGTGCCGTTCGGACTGAACATAATCACGATTCGCTGCTTTCGCGATGTCATCGCTGCTGGCGACGCAAATGCACTCAGGTTGGAAATGAACGGCATGGCTGCCGCGCCAAGCCCCAGCGTCTTTAGAAACTGTCGTCGATTGTTCATGATTTGTAATCCGCGATCTGCAAGAGCGAAGTTATTTAGCCGGTTATTCGTTCCGAGGCTGGAGTCCTGGAACGAGAATTCACGCCTTATTCTACGGTCTGTACCTGTAGTGGGATTCGCCAGAATTCCATGCACTGGCAGGATTTCTGGCAAAATCCATTACGCACTTACCATCCATGAACGCTGGAACGGCAGGCGATTTCAACTGCCAGATGTTTCATATTGTACTGGTGATCTCTAAAGAATGCAGATAATTCTGCGATTGAATTCGATCCATAAGCCAGAATAGGCTGCTGCACCATATGGTGAAAAAACTGTCGTCCAAATGCGCGATGTGTTTCTTCGCTGCGAGCCATAAACGTGGCAAGTTCTTTTGCTCCATCGAACCGTACAAATTCACCATTGCGCTGCAGATACTGTCCTGCGGAATCGATCCCCTTTTCTTTTTCCTTGTCGCGGAATCGGCCCACCGCGTCAAACTTTTCGAGGGCGAAGCCCAGCGAATTGATGAGGCCATGACAGTTTGCACACACTTCGGCACTGGTCTGAATTGTGACGCGTTCGCGCGTCGTCAGGTCCGGTGCCAGATCTGGTGCGGTCGGCGCAACGGCAATCGGCGGAGGCTTGACACCGCGCCCCAGAATCCCGCGAGACATAAAGACGCCGCGATGAATGGGCGAACTCGTCTGCATGTACGCAAAGCCGCTGAGGATAAACGGATGCGAAATGATGCCCGACCGTTTTTCAGACTCAAACTTCACTTCCTGAAACGGAGCGTCCTCGGGCAGATCGACGCCGTAGAACTTCGCCATGCGACCGTTCATAAAAATCGTGTCGGTCAGAAGCAGCCTTTGAAAGTCGGCGGAGTCTGCATCAACCA
>JBDNFT010001208.1:0-4303 GCA_041689695.1 Planctomycetaceae bacterium
AACCTGTCGGACCAGTGACGAGAACGATTCCGTGCGGCAGTTCGAGCAACTGCCGAAAGATGCCCATCACCGTTGGCGGCATGCCAACGGCTTTCAAGTCAAACTTCATGCGTGCTTTGTCAAGCAAACGCATGACGACGCCTTCGCCGTGCATCATCGGAATGATCGACACGCGGACGTCCACCTCGCGGCCGGAAACTCGCAGTTTGATACGACCGTCCTGCGGCAGTCGCTTTTCGGCGATGTTTAAGTGTGACATGATCTTCAGTCGAGTTACAATCGCCGAATAGAACTGAGCGATCTCCGGTGGCGTCGGCTGAACGCGCAACATGCCGTCCAGTCGATAACGCACACGCATGCCATTTTCCTGCGGCTCGATGTGAACGTCGCTGGTCTGTAGCTTCACAGCTTCCATCAATAATTCGTTCACCAGTTTAATGACCGACGGAGCCTGAGCGCCTTCTGCAAGTTCGCCGAAGTCTTCGTTGATCTCTTCAAGAAGTTCAATGCCTTCTTCGCTGCGACGGCGAACGAGCTCGTTAATCGTATCGCCACCGACACCCAACAATTCATGAATACGGTTGCCAAGTTCTCCACTGCGTGTCAGCACGGGTGAAAGTTTGAAGCCACTGACTGAGCTAAGTTCGTCCAGTCCTTCCAGGTTCAGCGGATCAGACGTCGCAATCACGACATGCCCATTTTCGCGATACAACGGCAGCAAGGAATGGCGATAGATTGAAGACGTCGGAAACTTCGACAGAAGCTCTGTATCAATCTCAACGTCCTTCAGATCGATATACTTCATCCCGAATTCATCGGAGAGCTTGGTGAGAATCGCGTCCTCAGTCATTGCTCCCGATTTGACCAGCGCCTGATCAATGCGCATTGTGCCCTGAGTGTCGCGAGCAATCTTCAACTGCTCACTCGTGATCAGGCCGTCGCTAACAAGTAATTGTCCTAGTTCCATTGCAGGGCTTTATATTTTTCAATACGTTTTCAGTTCGGGCTTCAATCCATAATGTTTGCTGCAGCACAGGCGTCAGCAGTTCGTGATTGTTGGAGGACAGCCAAACGAATCAACGTCCGCCACCTCGACTGCTGCGACCACCAAATGGAGAAGCACCGCCGCCGAACGGGGAAGCACCACCGCCAAAGGGAGAAGCACCACCGCCAAAGGGGCTGGTTCCACCGGCCGATCCGCCGCCAAACGGATTACCGCCGCCAAACGGGCTGCCATTACCAAACGGAGTGCCACTTGTGCCGCCTCGTCCGCTCGACGGATTTGAGTTGTTATTACTACTGCCGCTGTCGGGTCGTGGTGTATTGTCGCTGGTTGAACTGGAAGTCGTCTTAACAGCACTGGAAGTGACTCGTGGAAACAAGGCCGACAAGGAATTTTGTACCATGGTGGCATCAGCATTCAAAAGCTGTACATAACGCACGGTTGGTTTCGCTGATTTCGCTGCAGCATCCTGGTCTTTCACTAGCGCTTCGACCTTCTGAAACAAGGCCTCGCTGGATGAAACAAACAACGTGCTGGTTGAGCGATCCACACCGACCGTCATTTGGACTCCATTTGCTTCTTTCTTGCCATTTGCACCGCCTCCGCCCATCAACGCTGCAAACGGATTGTTCTGTTGCTGCTGACCGCCCGCGGGTTCCATATATGGCTTAAAAACGTCCTTCACCATCGTCGCCACAGCGTCGATATCGGCGTGTTCGACTGTTAGTTGTCGTGGTTGCATATCTCGCAGTGATTCCGGAATACTGTTGGAATCCAAAACTTCGAGAAGCTTTTCTGCTTCGTCAACCGATGCCTGCGGTCCAGTCACCAGTAGAGAGTTTGATCGAGGATCGGGGATGATTCTCAGAGTCTGTGGATTTTCTCCAATACCGCTTAAACCAGTCATGTTGGAGACCGAATCTGTGATCGGACGAAACATGGAACCAAAACTAAAGCCTGAACTTGCGGCGGTGTTTGTCACACTGCTGCCAGTAATCATCTTTTCCAGCAAAGCGGCAGCCTCGGTCGCATCGGCCGCTTGCAGATAGAACACAGTCCAGCGAGTCCGATAAGGAATGGACTGCTGCAGAAAATCCATCGTTTCTTCAAGGCGATCCAGAGTTGCTTCGTCTTTGTACAGCAACAATAAATCATCGCCATCGACAACGATCTGAACTCCATCAAATGGCCCGGCCGGAGCATCCGCTTTTGAAGACGAATCAGCGGCATCCTGCTGGGGCTCGGCAGATTCATCCTGCCGTCGTACTGCGACATATCCGGATTGTTTCCGCAGTCCGGAACGTTTCTGAGTCCGCGTCGTCGATGGATCGGTGTTTGGTGCTGAATCACGCTGCTGGTTTGTTTTGGGAGCGGCTTGCGATGGCGTTCGCAGATCACGAATCGGGCCGCCTCGGTTCGGAACAACGATCCGAATATTTACTGATTCGTTATTCTTCCACTCCTGTTCCAGGTAAGGCATAAACTCCGCAGGATCTCGACCACGCAGAGAATAACGTCGCATCGTGCCGCCTTCGCCTTTGGCTCGAATGCCCGTTCCGTCTTCACCCAAATCTTTCAGCACCTGTTTGATCTGATCTACCTGAATCGAAGTGCCCTTCACAATGATTCGATTACCGTAAAGATCTGTTTCAACCGTCGGTGCTGTTGTGCCTTCCGATATAAACAGATTTCGGAGTGTTGCTGCCGCCGTAAGCGGGTCCATCTTGACGAGTGGGATGACGGCTACGGAACCTGCGGCACCTGAACCTTCGGCAAAAGCTTCCACCCATTCTGAAACCTGCTGATGCTGTTTGTTAGTCCCAAAGATATGCACCGTGCCCGCCGCGTTGTCTTCATTGACAACAACACCAGGCATCATGGCGTTGATACTCAGAGCAGCCTGATCAGCACGCCCCGACACTTTGTAAACCCGCAGAAAAGGGCCGGAATCAACGGTTCGCGACAACTTCGTACCATCTGGCAATTCCGAGATATCAATCGCCTTGATGATCTCTTCAACCAAAGCATGATCTGCTTCTGAACCCGTGACGAACAAACTGTTCGTTCGCGTATCCGACATGACTTTCATCGACGACGTCTGGGCCGGCGGAGCTGGCTGCGGCGTTCGATTGTCGCGACCACTGGCAGCACTCACATTGGGCACAGCACCGGCACCTTGTCGCATTCCAAACTGAGCCAGCAACATGTACTCCGCTTCTTCGGCATCAATATTGACTAGCGGATAGGACTTAAACATCAATTTCTTCTCGACGTTTTCCATCGCCGATTTCAGAAATGTGTTGATCTTTCGCAGGTTGCCACCAGTATCGGAAATAATCAAAATCCCTGACTGGGTCAACGCTGTCATCCTGGCCAGCGGGCCGGTCAATGCTTCGACTTCCTGTGCCATCACACCAACATCGACTCCCTTGAGTACGAGCTGAATTCGCACAAGTTCGTTTTCACCAACCTTGTGGCTACCGTTTTCGTCTTTGGCCGTCAGTTGTTCCAGCGAAACATCCGGCACAAGGATATTGGGAATCCCATCACCGCTAATGTTGACGCACACCAGAAATCCATCCTTGCGAACAAGCGTAAATCCCTTTCGTTGCAAATAGCCATTCATAATGTCCAACGTCTGATCAACGTTGTAGACATGGCTGTCAATATGACTGAACGTGCCAGTTGGAGTTTGTGCCATGTCCAATGTGTAGCCCGTGCTCACGGCAAAGTCCTGCAGCACCTGAGCCCACGGAGCGTATCGAAAGTTGAATGTGAAACTTTCAACCAACTGGTTTGTCTCTGCGGTATCTGCAGTGCTGCCAAAACTGGATACAACCTGTGCTCCGGGCGGCGGTGTGTCCGAAGGCACCAGCGGCGCATTCGCTCCGCCGGACATAATCGCCAATGGTGCCTGTGCGGACGCTTCGGCTTTATAGCCAATCCATTTCTCTCGCTGTTCCGGAGTCAACACGGCAACAAATTTTGTCGACCATTCCGTATCGAATTCTTCCTTCTGTTCTTCAGTGGCAGAGAAACCGAGTTGTTTGGTTGCCTCTGCGCGACCGGCATTCAGCTCAGTCAACTTGGCAGCCTGCTCTTCAGTCAACACCAAGTCCTTCGCCACGCGAGCATCCGTCAAGGCTCGAATTCCTGCCTGATCAACGTACAGTGATCGCAAGAGCCTGAGTTGTCGGCTGTCAAGAAGATCCAAAGCCTGTTGCTCGAGATCCTGCTTAGCTTTTAGAGAAGCCGCAAACATTTCCGCGCGTATCACTGACTGCTCTTCCGCAGTCTTAC
>JBDNFT010001209.1:0-4041 GCA_041689695.1 Planctomycetaceae bacterium
CGCGAAACAATGGATGAAGCATTTCCCGGTGACATCATTGGCCTGGTGAATCCTGGCGAATTTCATCTCGGCGATACGATCTGCGAAGGCGCACCTGTCAACTTCGAAGCGCTGCCGCAGTTTTCACCTGAGTACTTTGCGACGATGGTCTGTACCGATACCGGTCGCCGCAAACAGTTTGAACGAGGTTTGTCGCAATTGCTGGAAGAAGGTGCCATTCAATTGTTCAATGCCCCGAATTCTTCAATGCGTCAGAACATCATGGCGGCTTGCGGAGAACTGCAGTTTGACGTCGTTAAGTTCCGATTGCAGGCGGAATACGATACCGAAACCGAAGTTCGCTGGCTAAGCTACAAAGTGGCGCGTTGGGTTGTGCCAAAGGCGGGATCCAAGGCGGAGTTGTCGTTGCTGTCATCGTGCCGCGAGGTGGTCGATCAATTCGACCAGAGAGCCGTGTTGTTTCTGTCAGACTGGGAAGCTCAGCATTGCCAGAAGCAAAACCCCGACTGGGAGTTTCAGTCCATGCGATTCAGAACGTCTGCGAAATAGATTTGAAAATTGATAGCGAGTGTCGCCGTTAGACACCAGCCAATGTTGTATCAATAGCGAGGTCAGGGACATGCAAAATTCCACTGAACAGACCGCATCACGCCGCACTGCGCTGAGTCAAATGGCGACCAGGATAGCCGCTGTTGTCGGGGGACTGGCAATTCCGAGATCAATCTTTGCCATCGCGACATCTGATAGTGTTTCCGCCCCGAGCGAATCAAGTTGGCCATCCTCCAGAGCAACCCCCGATCAACGCGGTATTTCTAAATCAACACTGTCCGGCAACCCAATGCTGAAATGGGAGTTTCCGTCGCCCGACGGCTGGGTTGCGGCAGTCGCCATTGTTGGTGACGTCGTTTATGCACCCGCATTGGCGGGGTATTTGTACTGTCTGGATTTGCATACGGGTAAAGAGATCTGGAAGTATCGATCGATTGAAGATCCCGATCCGAAAACGTTCGCGGCGGGATTCAAAGCCACGCCGCTCATCACTGATAAGATGATCTACATCGGAGACGAAGACGGAGTGCTGCACGCGATTGATCGCGAGACCGGCAAGAAGTCCTGGATCTTCGCGACAGGTGCCGAGATCGCTGGTTGTGTCGCGCAATATGAAGACAAACTCCTGCTGGCTTCACACGACAGTTACTTGTATTGCCTGACGCTGAATGGAACTGAAGTCTGGAAATTCCAGACTAACGACCGCATCAATTGTTCGCCCGCCATCGCCAGCACTTACACGTTTCTGGCAGGCTGCGATGAACACTTGCGAGTGATCGACTTGCAAACGGGCAAAGAGTTCCGCGACATGCCGCTGGAATCGCCGCTGATCGGATCACCGGCAACGTTTGATGATCTGCTGTACGTTGGAACTCATGCCGGTGAAATCGTCTGCGCGGACTGGCGTAAAGGAGAATTCATTTGGCGCTATGCAGGTCAGCGAAAAATGCCGTTCCATTCGTCAGCGGCCGTGACGGATGATTTGGTGATTCTCGGAGGTCACGACAAGATCGTACATGCCGTTGATCGAAAGACTGGCGAAGGTAAATGGACATTCCCAACGAACGCGAGAATCGAATGTTCCGCCAGTGTTGTTGAAGACCGTGTTTTCGTTGGCTCCGGCGACAAGAATCTTTACGGTCTTGATCTGCAGACTGGAAAAGAAGTCTGGAAGTACAACGCCGGAAAGCCAATCAACGCAGGCATCGCGATCGGCGAGAAACATCTGGTGGTCGGTGAAGATCAACAGAATGGGCGGCTGTTGTGTTTCGGATGAAACGAGGGGGCTGAGCCGCCGCTCAAATGAATGCTTGTCTTCGGCACGATTGCGCCCCTTATCGTCAACGCGGTGAAGGATTTCTGTAGCCGGATTCGTGAGAATTCGGGCTTTCACGGTCTAACTATTCCGAAGTCTCACGACTTCGGCTACAAGAAACCGCCTGTTTCCTCGAAGAAAAATCCTTCACTGCGTTGCCTTACCGTGCGTTGAATCGCAGCGTTTTGTCTTAATTTTTGACTCGCGAGTATTATATTTCAGCCGTTCTATTTGATGAAGGCGGAAAGAAATGTGCTACAATCTCCGAGAGAGTCGGCTGCCGAATGTAGTTCACCGTGTTTTCCAAGGCGAACCAAATGCTTCATCGTCGTGATGCAATGCTCCGATTGGGACAACTCGGTTGTGGCGCGCTTTCTCTGCCACAACTTCTGGCCTCGGAACAGGCTGCGTCGTCGCCTGTCAAGAAGTCGGCCAAGTCCTGTATTTTTCTGTTCGCTTGGGGCGGACAGCCACAACAAGACATGTGGGACATGAAGCCCGATGCTCCTGAAGGGATTCGCAGTCCGTTCCGGCCGATTCAAACCAAAGTCCCCGGAATGCACCTCGGCGATCAATTGCCGCAGGTGGCTCAACATGCCGACAAACTTTCGATCATCCGTTCACTGGTTCACAGCACGACCGACCATCAGACCGCCGTCTATCATGCGTTGACTGGTCGAGTGATGACACCGCCGCGAATCTTTCCGGGGAACTTCCGGCAACGAACAGACTTCCCGGCACTTGGTCCGATGTTCTCATATCTCGGGGGAGAATCGTTGCTGCCAGCCAGCTTCTCAATTCCTCGCCCCATTGCTCATGACGGAGTTTTTTACGCCGGGACTCATGCCGGGATTCTGGGATCACAGCACGATCCAGTAGAACTTGGCAAAGTTTTCAATCATGTCGAAGTCGGGCCGCGAATTGAGCCACCTCCGCTGCCACTCAACCTGCCCGACGATGTTTCGGTCGCTCGACTTCAAGCGCGCCGTGGACTGCGAGATCTTCTGAACACCGAATACCGCGCAATGCAGAAATCAGCAGGAACGCGAGCGTTTGATACAGCCTACGAATCTGCCTATCAGTTGCTTCATTCTTCCGGCGTTAGCGACGCATTGAATCTGGAACTGGAATCACCAGCGACTCGAGATCGCTATGGTCGCAATGAATACGGCGAAAGTTTTCTCACCGCCCGACGGTTGGTTGAGGCCGGTATTCGAATGGTGACTGTGAACTGGATGTTCATCACGCCTGCCGCAAAAGTCTATAATGTTTGGGATGCTCACGGCGGATTAAACGATCTTGAGCACGGTCAAACTGGTTATGGAATGCTGAAGGCCAGCTATTGCCTGCCTGCTTTTGACCAGGCATTTTCCGCGTTGCTGGACGATTTGGCTCAGCGTGGACTGCTGGATGAAACTCTCGTCGCCTGCGCGGGCGAATTTGGCCGCACACCGAAGATCAATGCCAACAATGGGCGCGATCACTGGCCATTTTGTTACTCTGCTGTTCTGGCTGGTGGTGGCGTTCACGGTGGTTCGATCTTTGGTGCCAGCGACAATCAGGCAGCCTATGTTAAAGAGAATCCGGTCACTCCCGGTGATTATCTCGCCACGATCTGCAAGGCATGCGGTCTCGACCCCGCTCGCGAAATCCACGACCTTGCAGGCCGCCCGTTCAAAATCTGCGACGGCGAACCGATCTCGGCAATCCTGTAATTCCACCGTATCAAAGCAAATCGTATGATTGCAAATCGTATTGGCGTCCCCGCCTTTATTGCCGTTTGCGGCTGATTCGCCTGAGTATTTTCAGGCGCAACGATCGGCGACGTCTTGGACGAAGCTGTACAACAACTGCAAAGACGCATGAGCATCTTCATCTGTCATACACATCGGCGGGCTGATACGAATGACGCAATTGGCAAGCGGACCCAGCAAGTGAATACCATCACCGCCGGGATGGCCAAGATACGATCGTTCAACAACAGCATTGGCGACTTGATTTGGCGTTAAGCCATCCAGTGGGCCGCACTCAATGCCAAAGACCATACCTTAGCCGCGAACTTTGACCACAACACCGGTCTCTTTCAACTTCCGCAGGCCATTCAGGAAGATGTCGCTCAGATGCCGCGTGCGTTCGAGAATATCTGTGGTTTCGAATTCATCCAGAGTCGCAATCAC
>JBDNFT010001210.1:0-4700 GCA_041689695.1 Planctomycetaceae bacterium
ATGGACTGAACGTCGATGATATGAATTCAGACCCTGATGGATTCTGGCAATCGGTGGATTCGACCTCAATGGACAAAGTATTCGGCAGGGCTCCAAATGAGAGGGTGCAGCTCTTGAGAACTCGTGAGGTTCCATCGGAGTCAGTGCTTCACCCAACAGCAGACATAAGGATGAAAGGTCTGGGTGACCGAAAAGCAATGGTGACCAGGGCTCGATTTCTTGGCAGTTTTTCTGTCGCAGCCCCCGAGTAGTTGGTTTCCGCAGTTCCACGGATTCGTACCCGGGCGTCCCGATTTGTTTTGGATCTCAGTTGCAAATTTCGAGGCGGAATATCCATCTCGGCGCCATTCGTGACCCGGCATTCGGGACGCTCGTTCGATTCAAGGGCGCCGGTGCGTTTCGAGGGCGAGAGCAAGGGCTGGCACTGTGTCTTGAACCATGCAGCCGTCCTCGATTTGAAGGGGCTTGATGATTAAGAAAAACGTGCTGCCAATTGTGTTTCTCAACCTTTGCCTGCCTCAAGACTTTCTCGGCACATGTTGCTCGCGCGATCTATCAGCAACCGGAAGCAAGTGCCGGCAATTCGCCTTTGATTGCGAACCGAGAGAGTTCCGTTATTGCAATACTACCTGAGTTGAACGTTGGCGTAGTTAGCTGCTTTCTGCCACACTCCTGCCACATGGATCAGTTGATTCCCTTTGGGGACCGAGATCGCCCCATAACATCCCGGAAGCTTTGGCAAATGGCAGACATCGTTCCCTATCTTTTGAGAATTGAAGCCGTCAATCTTTCAACTTTCATCGGTGACTCAGAAGATCTCTCGACCATACGTGGTGCCGGCATGCTTGTGCTGGGACTGCATGAATTTCTCACGGGGTGGTCGTACGAAGATACGCCTCGGTTTTGTGATCCGAAGCTGTTTCGTGTTGTGGCCTGCGAGCGTCCGAAATCGGCACGGGAAGCGCAGTTCTTCTGGCAAACTGGCCAGACATCTGAAACAGAGATTGAGCTCACTCTCGTTTCGGCCGGTGCCTCGATAGTCGTCTACTCATTCCAGTCAAGCGACGAACTCGCGAACACGTTGCGAAATGATGCTGACCACTGGCTCCGCACTCACAAATTCCTCCGACATGCGACATTTTCAATCGCAATCCACGGTCGTGATCACTCTGTTAGTTTCGCTCGTGCATCGGAAGCCGTGTTACAAAGGGTGCGCCGACGACAGTTGCGGGCTCCCAATGTGGCAATCGGTCCATTGCAGACAAAGATTGGAAACCCGGCTGAAACTTCACGATTCTGTGATATTGATGGTAAGCGGCCCGGCACTGAATCTCTGAAGAACCAGCCTCCTGAAGATACCAAGACGTCAGATACCAAGACGTCATATACCAAGACGTCATATGCAAAGGCGGCCGACAAGAATTATGCATCGCCAGCGACGGATGTACGGCGGGCTTACGGGCGAGACACCAAGATTCGCGTTTACCATATGATTGGTGGGCTCCGGGATGATGAGTGCGTCGGGAAGTTTACGCCCGCCTGGGAGTTTAACGATATTGCTGATCGTGGTGCGACGCGACGGGTTGATGGTGATTTCAAGACGTTGAACGGGACGGATCCCTGGCACCGTCTGTCGGGCAAGATGGCCGTGGTCTATATCGATGGAAATCAGTTTGGGAAACAAATTCGACGCTCGGCGACCACGGAAATGGAGTATCGGGACATTGATGAAAAAATGCTGGTCCGACGCCGCGAACTGATGTCGGCACTGATTGAGCGCATGAAGAAACCAATTGAGCCGATAAAGGAACCAAATCGCCCCTATTGGCGATTCAAACCGCAGACATGGGAACAGGAACAGTCTGAACACTACCGCATTGAAACATTGATGTGGGGTGGTGATGAACTTATCTGGGTCGTTCCTGCATGGTGTGCTTTGGAAACTGTTTCTTTCTTCTTCGAACAGACCAAAGACTGGACACTCAAAGACAACCGCCTTGATCCAAAACTCACTCACGCAGTGGGCATGGTGCTGTGTTCGCACAAGTCCCCCATTCGATCGGTCGTCAAACTTGCCAAAGTCCTGGCAGACAGTGCCAAAGACTGTAATCGGAAAAGTCCCCAGGCGGCTGTTCATGGGGATGGGGATTTGCCGTTCTACAACCAGCCAAAGTCCAACGTCATGGCCTATCAAGTGCTCGAGTCTTTCGACCATATCGGGAACGACTTTGCGGACGCGCGTCGCCGACATCGATTTCCCTGCATGTCAGATCATGAAGCTATTCTTTCAGTCGATGACCTAGCCTCGCTGATTTCCTACATCAATCAGCTACGAGTATGCGGATTCCCGAGGTCACGACTTTACGAAATTGCACAACTGCCGCAGCGCACGGCAGAGCCACAGGCTAATTCCGCGCAGATCAACGAAGTGTTGCATCCGTTGAGAGTTCTGCTGGATCGGATCAAAGACACGACACCATCCATCGCTGCGGCATTGCGAAGTGAGACACTTGCATGGCCAAAAGAATCCGCAAGGTGGTATCACGTGATGGAGCTATGGGATTACCTCGGAAGCTCTGACATGCAGATTATCTAAGGGGGAGTCGTAATGAGTGCAGTCGGTTTTGAAGCGACCATTCAATTAACAGTGCGCGGGCCGTTGTTGATTCATGCGAATGAAATGGGGCCGTGGGGTGTCGATGCTGTCGCGATGCGTGATCACACAGGGCACCTGATTATTCCGGGTGATCAAGTTCAGGGAAAAGTGCGGGAGGCTCTTCAGGAAATAGGTCAGGAGTTCGACACGTGGGATCGAAAGACAGATCTCAAGGCATTGTTGGAACGTGATCTGCCTGACGACGACAACAAGAGTCTGAGCAAGCTACACAGCAAGGCCAAGCAGAAAAATCTCGACAACCCTGCAAAGCGCTATCCGATCCAATTTAGTGATTTTCGTTCGGTAGTCGCCTGCCCGCAACCGGGGCATTGAAGTCGAGCCAATCCAACATAAGTTCCCGGAACGCGAAAACAATTAAGCCATCAAAGGAGAATTGAAACGGTTGAACCAATAGGTGACTTATGGAAAATTTTTCCGACTCTAACAGTTGTATCGATCCCAAATGTTACTTGTCCGGGAGTTTTCGGCCGAATAGCATGACTTGTTCGAATTGGCAGGATGCGAAAAGTCTATCTGTCAGGTAGACTGAGGATGCTTTGGCGTTTGCTCAAAATTGAATCTTGCCGCGTTGCTGCCTCCGTGCGGTCGTGGCGAAGATTGCACTGGGGTTACGCCGATTTCCAGATACGGTCTTGTGTTGCGTCGATTTCGCTGCTGTCAGTTTGCGAATCGAACATGTTTTTTTAGATTCCGCCGGAGTCATTTTGATGAGCAGGCTTGGGATTGTTTGTGGTTCGCTTGTCATTATCGGACTACTTGTCGAATTTTGGTTAGCCGCCAAACTGGGGTATCGCCGTGGCGAAGTCGCAGAAAAACTGCGGTCAGCGACTGAGAAGAGCGAAAAGGCTGTTGTTGAGTTTGAAAAATCTGCAATAGACCTCAAGACTGCTGAAGTTAACCTCGGTGCATTGAAGCTGGGTTGGGGATTTGAATGGACATTTCCACCAGCAAATCCTGCTCAGGTGCAAAATCAGGGCGGGAAACTGTTTGTGACTGGCTTGGGTTCTTCCACCAAAGGTTTGGAATTGAACCGAGTAGTTGGGGCTGACGGTCAGGAAAAGATGGCGGCACCTCCCATCCATGTCTTCGCCGACAACGGTCAGGGCAAAATGATTTACACGGGCGAATTCATTTTGGGTATTGGTCCAAACGAGCTAGGCGAAACGACCTGCGTTTTGTATCCCACCTGGAAAGTCACACCGCAGGAAATGGCGTCATGGAACTTCACAGACGGCGTCCGTATTCGCACACAGATTCCATCTGGTGGTCGAGGCGAAATTGACAATCTGAATCAGACCATTGTTCGCTCTGTCGAACAGTTCAATCAGCTGACCACTCGCATCGAAGACCAGAAGAAGCTGCGGACCGATGCTGACCTGGAGTTGCAAGGCCGAAAGAACGAACTGCTTGGCGACGCTAACGGTGTCGTCGTGGCTGAACGTCCTGAATTTGTTGACGGGTTGGTCAAGGCCATCGAAAACATCGAAGAAGAACGAAACGCCTTTCAGATCGCTGTGGATGCCATTCGCCGCAAGATTCTGAAGGCCATCAAGACTCGAACAGAAAGCGTGGAAGGCGTCAAAGAATTGGCAACCAGCGCTTCGAAGCCCGTTACGAAGGTTTCAACGGTCGCTCCGTAGTCATTCTTCGTGAGCCGTAGGCGCTAGCCTCGGGGCCCGGCATGCGCTAGCCTCGGGCCTCGGCATGCTTGGGCTCGGGCATCGGCACGAACAATGATTTACTGCGAAAAGCCCAACGCTAGCGCGTTCGGCTCACGTCACTTTTACAAATTGTTCAGCGTCTTCTCCGATGACAAAAATCATAGCTCGACGATTCGATACTCTGCAGCCCGTTCAGATTTCGTTCGACGGGGGGCGAATCGCATCGATCGTTCCAATGGAATTATCGATCGACGAATGCCAGGCGTTACCCATCGTCGGCCCCGGTTTGTGCGACATCCAGGTGAACGGATACAAAGGTATCTGGTTCAGCAGTGAGACGCTGACGACCGACGAAGTTGAAA
>JBDNFT010001211.1:0-4695 GCA_041689695.1 Planctomycetaceae bacterium
AACGTGGAAACCCCACGCCACCCACCGCAACACGCTCAGCGAGCCGAATTGCAACGGCAGTCTGTTGCGGATGGATTACGAACAGGCTGGCGAGAAGAAGCATGTGCTGCTGTTCTTCAATCCTCACACGCAAAAGGGCCGCACGCACCATACGCTTCAAGTCAGCTTCGACGACGGCAACACCTGGCCCGACTCGCATCATCGACTATTGGACGAAGGCCTCGGCGCGGGATATCCCAGCCTGACGCAGATCGATCGCGATCACGTCGGAGTCGTTTATGAGGGAAGTCAATCGCATCTCGTGTTCCAAAAGTTCAAAGTCACGGAACTCCTGCAAGGCAGTGACCATGATTGACCTAACGACATCACTGATGGCCTCTTCTGTGTTGCATGTCGTTTCGTCGGACCTGGGCCTTGCCTGGACCCGCGATGCCGATCCGGCGATTGAAGCGCCGCGCGACGTCAACGTGAATCCACACCATCCACCTTCAGGAACCAGATCCATGCGGCGCCTTGTATCAACCATGCGAGTTCGTATTTTGGGACTTCTTTTCTGCACAGCGATGACGACCAGCCCGATCTTCGCATTGGCGGAGCCGCCACGCCCGGTGGTGGCGGAGACGATCGATACGCTCGCGCAGGAATACGTTCGGGACGTTCGACCGCTCGTCACGCGATACTGCCTGGAGTGCCATGCGACGGGGAAGCGGGAAGGGGAACTGGATCTCGAACAGTTCGCGACGCTGGCTAGTCTTCGAGCCGGTACGAAAGTCTGGCTCAAGGTTGTCGAGCAGCTCGACAATGGCGAGATGCCCCCCGAGAAGGCGAAGCAACCAACGGCTGAAGAGCGGAAGCAACTGCGAGGCTGGGCGCAACGCTATTTGGATGCCGAAGCCTTGGCCAACGCGGGCGATCCGGGACCAGTCGTGCTGCGGCGGCTGAACAATGCCGAGTACACCTATACGATCCGCGATCTGACGGGCGTTGACCTAGATCCTGCACGCGAGTTTCCTACAGACAGCGCGGCGGGGGAGGGATTCACCAATGCCGGGAATGCGCTCGCGATGTCGCCGGCGCTGTTGTCGAAGTATTTTGTCGCAGGCAAGGAGCTTGCCGATCACGCGGTGCTGTTGCCCGACGGATTTCGCTTTTCAAAGCACACCACGCGCAGCGACTGGACCGACGAACTTCTGACGCAGATTCGCGCATTTTATCGCCAGCGCGTCGAGACGACCGAGCTCGGCCTTGGAACGTCGGTTGGCGTCGTCAATCTGCACGGCGACTGTCGCATGGGGCAACTGGGCCGCGTGCCTCTGGAAAAGTACTTCGCCGCGACAATCGCAGAGCGTGAGCCGATCGCGTCCGGCGGCAAATCGGTCTCGGCGGTGGCTGCGGAGCGTGGACTCAATGCCAGGTATATGGGGATTCTCTGGACGAGCTTGAACGCGCAGGAACCTTCATTGTTGCTGGACGATCTTCGCCAGCGGTGGCGCGCCGCCAGACAGGAAGACGCGGCGGCGCTAGCCAGTGATGTCACTCAATGGCAGCGGGGACTATGGACCTTCAATCCGATCTCGCTGCTTGGGCGAAAGGCGAGCCGTTCGCGCTGGATGGAAGCCGAAAATCCACTCGTGACACAACACGAAATGCGGCTGAAATTCCCGCCAGCCGCAGAAGGAAAGACCGCCGAAGATGTCGTCGTCACGCTGGTGGCTACTGATGCTGGAGACGGGAGCGAACGCGATTTCGTGCTCTGGCGACAGCCTCGACTCGTCGCGGACAAGCAGCCCGATCTCCTGCTGCGCGACATCGAATCGCTGCAGGAGCTGGATCGAGGCTTGTTCGGAAAACATCCTGACGGGCGTGCGATTGACCCATCATCCTTGTGTGTGCAGGCGCCGAAGGCCCTCGTGATCCGCATCCCGGGAGCGATTGCAGCGGGCAAGGAATTGGTGGTTTCCGCCGAGTTGGAGCCAGAAACTGGGCGTGATGGGAGCGCCCAGGTTGAGGTCGTCGTCGGGACTGCCGAGGCGAAGTCCGGCTTGCAGCCGAGCACAGTCACCATGACGTTGTCCACGGTCACGGCGCTCTACCCGGACCATCATACGGTGACTTACCAGCGCCCGCTGTTGATCGCCAAGGAAGGTCGACTGCGTCCGGGCCTGGAAGCCGCGATGGATGCTCACCGGCGGTTGTTTCCTGCATCGTTCAGCTATCCGCAAGTCGTGCCCGCCGATGAAGTGTTGACGCTAACGCAGTTCCACCGCGAAGACGAACCGCTGGTCCGGCTGTTGCTGGACGACGCTGAACGTGCGGAGCTTGACCGGTTGTGGGCCGAGTTACGGTATGTCTCGCAGGATCCGTTGAAACTGTCCGATGTCCTCGATTCACTGGTCGAAACGCTGAAGGGACATCCTCAACAGGGAGGCGTGGACCCGCTGATTGAACCGCTGCACCAGCGGGCCGCCGAATTCCGCAAATCCATGATCGACAACGAGCCGAAACAGGTGCAGGCGATTATCGACTTCGCCGCGCGGGCCTATCGCCGACCACTGGAAGCCGCAGAAGCCGACGCGCTGCGGGAACTGTACAAACACCTGCGAGTCGAGGAACTTTCACACGAGGAGGCCTTCCGCCTAACGCTGGCGCGGGTGTTTGTGGCCTCGCCATTTCTGTACCGCCTCGAAGCCGCCCACGAAGGTTTGCAGGTGGCACCCGTTTCGGACTGGGAGCTCGCCAGTCGGCTCAGTTACTTTCTCTGGTCGTCACTGCCAGATGATGAGCTGCGAAAGCTCGCGGCGGCGGATGAATTGAGCCGCCCCGAGGTACTCGAACAGCAGACGCGGCGAATGCTTCAAGATGCGCGCATTCGGCGGCTCGCCACGGAGTTCGGCTGCCAGTGGCTGCACATCTACGAGTTCCCCGTCACCGAGAAGAAGAGCGAGCAGGCGTTTCCGGAATTCAACAGCCTGCGCGACGACATGTACGAAGAGTCGATCCGCTTCGTCACGGACCTGTTTCAGCAGGATGCGTCGCTGCAGAGCGTACTCAGCGCCGATCACACGTTCGTCAACGAGCGGCTGGCGAAGTTTTATGGTCTGGAAGGCGTCGCCGGTGAGAACTGGCGGCGCGTGGATGGACTGCGAAAGCACGGTCGCGGGGGAATCCTTGGCCTGTCAGCCACGCTGGCAAAACAGTCGAGCGCGGCGCGCACCAGTCCGATCCTACGGGGCAATTGGATCAGCGAAGTGCTGTTGGGTGAGAAGCTGCCTCGCCCTCCCAAAGACGTGCCACAGCTCGCCGATATGGTTCCCGAGGGATTATCCGAACGGCAATTGATCGAACGACACAGTAGCGACCCGGCCTGCGCCAAGTGTCATCAGCGAATTGATCCGTTCGGCTTTTCCCTGGAGGGCTTTGACGGCATCGGTCGGAAACGGATGATGGATGTCGCCGGTCGACCGATCGACGCCAAAACAAAACTCCCGGACGGACGCGAGATTGACGGCCTGTCTGGCCTGCGCGACTATCTGTTGGACGTGCGCCGAGACGAGTTCGTTCAGCAGTTTTTTCGAAAGCTGCTCGGGTATGCGTTGGGGCGCGAAACCCAACTCTCCGATCAGCCGCTCCTCATCTCGATGCAACACAAACTGACCGAAAACGACGGGCGTCTGTCGGTCGCGGTGCTCTCGATTGTGCAGAGTCGGCAATTTCGTGAGGTTCGAGGCAGCGACGCAGATTCCAATCGAGTACCATAAACATCCGCTCACTTTTCACTGCGCATCACATCAAGCCGTTGAGGACAAAGATCATGTCGCAACACCAATTCGTACGACGGACTTTCCTGAAGGGTGTTGGCGTCACAATGGCGCTGCCGTGGATGGAATCGTTGCCGGTCTGGGGTGATGAGAAGGCTCCGTCCACCAAAGGTGATAGCAAACGTGATAGCCAGCCACCCGTGCGTCTGGCGGTCCTCTTTTCCGGCAACGGATTTCATCGGGAAGAATGGTGGGCCAAAGGGGCCGGCAAAGAGATGGAACTGGGCAAAGTGCTGGAGTCCCTCACCGACTTCCGCGAACGGCTTACGTTCATCCAGGGGCTTTACAACGCCGAAGCGCTCAAGGGCAATATCCACAGTTCAATGACCGGCAACCTGCTGTCTGGGGCGCCGCTGGCCTCGGGCGGCGAGATCCATTCTGGGACCAGTTTCGATCAGTTGATCGCGCAGCGATACGGACAGACGACGAAAGTCTCCAGCTTGGTGCTGGGCTGCGAACGCTCGAATCCTGGACTCCACAAGAACTACTCGATGCTGTACAGCTCACATATTTCCTGGAGTTCGCCGACCACGCCAACTCCGCTCGAATTGTATCCGGCCCTGGCCTTTGACCGACTGTTCACTGACGGCGCGAAACGCGGTGATCGCAGCGTCCTCGACGCTGTCCTGGGCGAAGCGGAGCGTGTCCGGGGCAAGATCAGTGCCAGCGATCAACGCAAGCTCGATGAGTACCTGAACTCGGTTCGCGAGATCGAGCAGCAGATCGAACAGGCCGGAAAGCAGGGCGAACTGCAGGGGTGGCGGCCAACACTCGACAAGCCCAACATCCAGCGTCCCGCTGACGGGATTCCACAGAATCTCGCCGATCACATGCGGTTGATGTGCGACATCCTCGTGCTGGCGTTCCAGACCGACAC
>JBDNFT010001212.1:0-5238 GCA_041689695.1 Planctomycetaceae bacterium
AAAATACCGCAAGACAATATTTTTAGAAGAAACGCATCTGCGGCAAGGCCAGGATCTGGGATATGGCCGCGTATTATCGCTGCCAGTGGGATCGCAGCGTTTGAAGCCAGGTACGGTAGAATTGAGCCAAAGTCCAGGATCAAATAGAGGACCACCCAGAACATCGGATGAGGCGCAATTCGGAACTTCCCTGTGAAAATCGGCTCCCCGCTGTACAGGGTGTAGCGGCTGATTTCCACGTTATAGATGACCTGAAACAAAACGCTGAGCGTCGCGAGCCACAGTAAGGCTCCTCCGTAGCGGGCAGTCACCAGCGGCCCGGTCAGCCATTCACCACCGCCGATTGCTGCACCACCCATCACAAGTCCAGGGCCGACCATCAAGGCCAGTTGACGCCAGTGGAATCTTGGCGCCTCCGGGAGTTCACCAACTGTCCATGCTGGCATGTGCGCCGTGCCAGGTTGAGGCGAAAATGTTTCTTCTGGCGGGGCGTCGGCCCTGGATTCAGCCATTATGTGGGTTCCTGGTCAGTGGGGGGGCGTCCGAAGTCCCAAGCGATCGGATTGTCCGAACTGAGCGATCAGATGCAAGGCACCCGGCCGATTTGTAGGGGCTCATGTTGCAGAAAGTTATTACAAAATAGCTGGCGGGCAGGTGCTTTATGGAGGCTGTTTATTGGGAGAGATGGGTATTCGCCCATGAATTGAAGAATGGCTTGCTTCATTTAGAAATGCTTCAGGTCGTAAATTGACGACGGGATTGCTTCTTCGGGCAAATAACCGGTCCATCGTGCTTTTCTTGATTTGACGTCGCCACTAGAATGAGCGATGGTTAAGCAGCGAAGAGACATGGTCTGAAACAACTGGATTGAAGGAAAATCGAATGCAGGTGGCAATTACTTGTCGTCATGGCAGTATCCGACCCGAACTACGTGAATACATTACTCGAAAAGCCGAAAAGCTTGTCAAGTATCTTGATACCGTCAGTGAAATTGACGTCACTATCGAATTCGAAGGTCCGCGCGTCGCGGTTGAAATGCTGGTTGAAATCGATGGGTTCCACACGATTGTGGCACATGTCGAGGGTGAAGACACCGGTGCTGCGTTTGACAAAACGCTTCACAAGATGGAGCAGCAAGTTCATAAACATAAAGAGAAACATCGCGACCATCGGCATAATACATCAGTCGCCGATGCTGTTCTGCAGGCCGAAAAAGCTCTGGAAGTGAAAGAGATGGACGGGCCTGCCACGGCTGAATAGCGAAATGGGCAACTTTTGTTTCCCGGTTACAGTTTTCCCATGGGTTCGTGTTAAAACCCCTTGAGGATGATTGTCTGTTGTTTGCTAGAATGCCGACGATTGTGAACTGTCGGTAGTTCCGTTCCGACTGGTCTTGTTGCACCAGCGGTCTTATTTTTATGTGATCTGTATTGGTCATACATTCCGACTGTTGCTGATCTGGATATTGTGAGAGACAAAATGAAATTGACTGAGTTTGTGATTCAGGAAGCGATTCTGCCGGACCTCAAGGCGACGACAAAAGAAGAAGTTATTCGTGAAATGGTGGCTCACATGAGGGCCGCCGGTGCGTTGAAAGCCTCTGATGAAGATGGTGTTGTGGCCGCTGTTCTCAAGCGAGAAGAGTTGGGTTCCACGGGCATCGGCAATGGTGTTGCTGTCCCACATACGAAGCATGCGTCGGTAGAAAAGCTGTCTGCCATGGTTGGGATTTCACGCTCTGGCGTGGATTTTTCCAGCTTGGATGGTGAAGATGTCTTCATTTTGTTTCTGCTGATCTCACCGCCGGATCGCCCTGGTGATCACCTTCGCGGATTGGAAAACATCTCTCGACACCTGCGAAGTCAGGATTTCTGTAATTTCCTCAAACAGTCCGCAACGACCACTGATATTTGGGATCTGCTGACGGAAGCAGATGACGGCGATCGCGACGCATAAGGCGTCAAATTCCCTGAAGGAAAGGGGGCGGCTCGTGGCGACTGAGGACGTAGTTTGCCGGAAAGTGAAAGTGACGTCTGAAGATGGATTACATTTACGGCCGATGCAGTTGTTGGTGCGTAAAGCGTTAACGTTTCCGTCTGTAATCAGTTTGTCTTTCGACGGTCGCCGCGCGGACGTCAAGTCAGCGTTAGATTTGATGATGTTGGCCGCGCCGACGGGCGCGATCCTGACTCTGGAAACGTCAGGGGCAGATGCAACTGCCGCAGCAGACGCGATTTGCGAACTCTTTGAGTCTGGCTTTGCGATATCTGGCTCTGAGCTTCGCTGAGTTGTTTGGCGTAGTGTAAGACCTTAAACTGGCGGCATGAAGGTCTTCACAGGAATCGCTGTTTCTCCCGGTGTCGTCTCTGGTCCCGTATTGGTCCTGGGGTCGGAGAATTTTCGTATTCCCCGAAAGTATGTCAGCCGCGACGCCATTGATGATGAAGTGCAGCGTTTTCACGCCGCACTCGAACACGTGTGCCACGACATCAAAGCGAATGAGCAACTGGTATCGGCCCAGTTGGGCGCTCAATACGGAGCGATCTTTTCCGCTCATCTGCAAATGGCTCAGGACCCACGCCTGGTTCGGGAAGTGGAAGCGTTGATTCGGGAACAAACGCGATCTCCCGAATTCGCCGTCAGCCGAGTGCTTCGCAGTTATGCCGAGCAGCTTGAAAAAATGGGAGACAGGTATCTTGCCGAACGCGCGTTGGATATTTTTGATCTGGAAAAACGACTGCTGCGTCAGTTGCTCGGTGAAAGTCGCGAAGAGCTGAAGAATCTAACGGAGCCTGTCATCGTACTGGCTCATGATTTGACGCCCAGCGAAACAGCGACGCTCAATACAAAATTCGTGCTGGGATTTGCAACGGAAGTTGGCGGTCGCACAAGTCACACCGCGATTCTCGCCGGAGCGCTTGAGATCCCTGCGATCGTAGGGCTTGGCCGGTGCGTTGCCGGTGTGTCCGGTGGCGAAACCGTCATCCTGGACGGCGACAATGGTCGCTTCATTATTGATCCCGATAATGAAACGGTCGCTCGTGTTCACGAGATGCAGGCACGCAGTGAGCGAATTCGCGTCCGACTGGGGCTCATGGAAGCCCTGCCGGCGGAAACTCTGGATGGTCAACGCGTCACAATTTGTGGCAATATTGAATTTCCTGAAGAGGTGAGTCACTGCATTAAACGCGGGGCTGATGGTGTTGGGCTGTACCGAACCGAGTTTTTGTTTTTGAGCGGAAACCGCGAGCCGTCAGAATCTGATCACTACGAAGCCTATTGCAAGGTCGTTGAAGCATGCGGTGATCTTCCGGTCGTCATCAGGACTCTGGATATTGGTGCCGACAAGGTGCCGCAGCTTCTGGAGTACCAATTTTTGGAGGTTCAGAATCCGATGCTGGGGCTACGCAGTATTCGTCTCAGTTTGCTCAATACACCCATGTTTAAGCGGCAATTGCGGGCAATCTTACGAGCGTCCGTACATGGTAACGTGCGAGTCATGTTTCCGTTAATCTCCACGCTGCTTGAGTTTCGGCAGGCAAAGATGATACTCATGGACGTGATGGAGGATTTAGAGGAGGAAGGGGTCCCGTTTCAGCGGAACATACCGATCGGAATGATGGTCGAAGTTCCGTCCGCCGTGATTCTGGCGGAAGAATTCGCGAGAGAAGTCGACTTCTTCTCGATTGGTACAAACGATCTTATTCAATACACTCTCGCGTGTGATCGTTCGGATCCGACGGTTTCTAACCTGTATCGCTCGGGTGATCCGTCAATCCTGCGACTCATTCAGATGGTGCTTCGCGCTGCAGAGAAATATGGAAAACCTGTGACCGTCTGCGGACAAATGAGTTCTGATCCGCGGTTCATTCCGCTGTTGCTGGGAATGGGATTGCGAAGTCTAAGTGCAACACCTCAGGCAATTCCGCGGTTGAAAGAAGTCGTCAGAAACCTGTCGATTTCCGAAGCCGAGCGAATTTCTCAGCATGCGTCTTCGCTGGATCTGGCTCGTGACGTAGAGCATTATTTGCAAGGTGAACTTTCGCGACTGTGTCCGGACCTGGTTGATACTGTCGAGTTTTAAGTAGGAATACAACCGAGGCTGTCGACGTTCGGCGGCCCATTTGAAACAACAAAAGCCAGTGATCGTGCTGGCAAGATAAAACGAACATCGCGTCCATGAAAAAAGAAATGTTGATCAATGTCCTCCAGCCGGAGGAGAGCCGTATCGCCATTGTGGAAGACGGAGTATTGGAAGAATTGTATGTTGAACGCAGCAGTGCGGAAAACTACGTTGGGAATATCTACAAAGGTAAAGTTGTAAATATTGAACCCAGTATTCAGGCTGCATTCGTGGATTTCGGCGTCGGCCGAAATGGGTTTCTCCACGTGAGTGACGTCGAGTATCAATACTATAAGCACCTCGTAAAAGATGAACCAGAAGAGGAGCGTGAAGAACGCGAACCTGGTCGTGGTGGTCGTCCCCCAAAGCATCTGAACGAACGCAACGCTCGCAACAAACCGCCCATTCAGCGGATTTTTCAACGGGGAAGCGAAGTTCTGGTGCAGGTGATCAAGGAAGGCATTGGTAACAAAGGCCCTACTCTTTCCACCTACATCTCAATTCCCGGCCGATATCTGGTACTGATGCCGGGGCTGCAGAGAGTCGGCGTCAGTCGCAAAATCGATGACGAAAAAACGCGTCGCCAGCTTCGTCAGACGATGAAAGCCATTCAGCCGCCAGAGGGACTGGGGTTCATTATTCGAACGGCTGGGATTGATCGAGAAGAATCTGATCTGAAGCGAGACTTGAACTATCTGCTGCGACTTTGGGAGACCATTGTGCTGCGGCTGAAAAAGACCGCCGCACCGACGGATATCTACGAAGAAAGCGACATGATTATTCGAACCATTCGTGACATCTACACGAATGAAATCGACACCGTGCTGATCGACGAAGACGGCGCGTTTGAACGAGCTCGCGAGTTCATGAAGATCGTCATGCCGACTCACGTCAATCGCATTCAGCGATATGAAGGCGCGGAGCCGCTGTTCAACAAGTACGGTATCGAAGAAGAAATCGCTCGCATTCAGGATCGGCACGTGCCACTGCCAGGTGGCGGTTCGCTGGTCATCGATCAGACTGAAGCGCTTGTCGCGATCGATGTGAACAGTGGCAGTTTCCGAGCGGACAATGACCCGGAACGCAGTGCCTATCAGATGAATCTGAAAGCCGCC
>JBDNFT010001213.1:0-5774 GCA_041689695.1 Planctomycetaceae bacterium
CTGGTCAGTGCCATGCGTTCCGATTGACAGCAATGATCCGCCAATCAAACCTGCGAGAAACGTATTGGCTTTTGTAAAGTTGATGAACAGGGAATACGGTTTCGAGGTCTCAATGCCGGAATCAAAAAACGCCAGTTTGTTGTGAGTTCTCGCGTAGGTCAGCAATTCAGACCATCCGCCTGGCAACATCGCCACCATGAGAAACAAAGCCACAACACCGCCGCTAACGTAGATCACTAGTTGAACGCAGTCACTCCAAATCACAGCCTTCATGCCACCAACAAACGTGTACGCGATCGTGCAAACACCAACGATAATGATGCTTTGCTGCAGACCGATGCCAGTAACTTTTTCAACAACGATCCCCGCCAGCAGCAGTCGCAGACCGTCGCCCAGATTTCGAGTCACCAGAAAAATCAGGGAGGCAGTTTTCTGCGTCACACCACCAAATCGCTGATGCAGCACTTCGTAGGCGGTAAAGAGTTGCCCCTTGAAATACAGTGGTATCAGTTTCCAGGCCACAATGACGCGACCAACACAGAAGCCCAGCACAAGTTGCAGAAACTGCAGATTGCCACCTTCAACAAACGCGGTTCCTGGAATGCTCAAGAACGTGGCGGTACTGGTTTCTGTAGCAACGATCGATCCCAAAACCGCCCACCATGGCAGACTGCGATCACCCAGCAGATAATCCGAAACGGTCCGATTGCCACGGCCCATCCAGAACCCGACGCCAGTCAGGACGGCCAAATAGACTGCCACAATGGCGACATCAATCGACGAGATTCTGAGAGCCAGTAGAGTGGGAAAAAGATCGATCATTAGTTGCTCAGCTTAATCTCAAAGAGCGTCGGCCAGTGTTTCCCCGTGACGAATAGACGTTGAGCCTTTTCGTCCCATGCGATACCGTTCAAAACAGCTTCACGATCATTCCGTACTTCACGGGGGCGAATGTGAGCCAGATCAATCCATTCGGTGACTTTGCCCGTCGTGGGATCGATGCAGGCGATACGGTCTTCATACCAGATGTTGGCGAAGATCTGGCCGTTGACGTATTCAAGTTCGTTCAGAGATGTAATCGACTTTAACCCGGATTTGACTCTCAGTTTTTTCTCCAGCTTAAACGTCTCCGGATTGATGAATCGCAGATCCGAACTCCCATCACTCAAAATCAGTGAATGGCCATCATGGGTCAAACCCCAGCCTTCGCTGAGTTTTGGATCGATGTCACGATATCGAACATAGCCAGTGCGCTGCAGAGTTTTGGCGTCGTACACAAGCATGTAGCCATTTCGCCATGTCAGCTGAAACACTCGGTCTTTCCAGACCGTGACGCCTTCGCCAAACACGTCGTCGGCATTTTTCTGATCACTCAGGGATTTTCCGGACTCAATATCCACAAGCCGCAGGAACGATTTTTTGTATTGGCCCGTGCCTTCCAATAATCGCCCTTCATGCATAACCAATCCCTGACAGAAAGCTGTGCGATCATGCGGATATTCCCGGACGACCTGAGCTTTGGTCACTGGAGGTGCGGCGGCTTCTACGGATGGCTTCGGCAACAGAAAAACTGATGCGGCAGCGAGCAACGCAACGCACAGAACGGCAATAGGCATAACGGTCCTCCATGACCACTGCGGTTTACTTGCCGCTCGCGCTGTCGAATCGTGGTTTGCCTGAATGGTCATGACGGGCACATCGAAATCCTGGGCCACAGGCAAATGGAGTCCAATTCAAACCGGACTCGCACTCTAAATCCAATGCTCTGCAGAACGCGGAATTCAGCCTCGTCCTGCACGAGACAATTACTACTTTGCTTTTGCATCATCATGCGCATGATCACTGTGGCCATCATGATCATGGCTATGTGGTTCCAGTCCATATGAAAACGGCTTGCCGTCCAGCGTTGCCTCCAGATGTCCGTCGAGCTGCTCCTCGCCTTTAATGCTTTCAGGAAGATCCGCGCCACTAAAGACCCAACACGAAGCCGTTTCGGCAGTTTCACCTTCGAGTGGCGTGGCCTTCGCAACGAGATCCTTATGACCGTCGGCAACATGTAAGCTCAGCGTCACGTGACTTGCTGCTTTTGCTTCGCCGACTTCGCCACCGTAAAAGTAAACAGTGATATCGCGCGTCTTAGCATCGAAAACCAATTCGCCATGATGAGCGTGTGCATCATCGAGTTCTAACACATGCCCGCCATGCTTACCAACTTCACCGTGATCGTCGTCGTGAACATGTGCCGATGCTTCGCTTAGTGGAGCTTTATTGTAAGTCTGATAGTCAGCGTCCTCGCAGCCAACAGCTCCGCAGGCCGCGACAGCAAGAGACACAATCCAAAATCCGGTTCGCATGATGCCTCATCCTCTTCATTTCGCCCGTCATATTGTCGTGCAGAAAGGTCGAAAATTATTCCAAACAAACATTGCCATAAGAATCCGTGAGTTCAATCCGGAGATGATTTTAGAATCCCCGCGTTCAACAGTACAGGTCCTACCCCAAAATGGCGTGTACTTGAGGCAATCGGCTTAAAACGCAAAAGCGGGCGAGTCATTGTTGCGAGTGTCGATGACTGGCCGGAATGAAATTGGAGCCATCGCACGAATGATTCCTGCCTTTGCACACATCATTTCACGTGCATCAAAAAAGGAGTCACACTTATGTGCGACTCCTTCATTCTTTGGGTCTTCATATCAGCCGGATGCTGAACGCGAACTACTCAATTTCAGTCACTTCAGCAACGATCTCTACTTTGATTTCAGTGGTTTCAACAGCGTCAGTGGTTTCCACAGCGTCAGTGGTTTCCACAGCGTCAGTGGTTTCCACAGCGTCAGTGGTTGCAACAGCGTCAGTGGTTTCAACAGCGTCGGCAGCGTTTTGTTCTTTGCCCTGGCAGCAGCTCTTGGTGCAACCTTCCTCGCAGGTGTCACTCTTAGAAGAGCCTTCGCATTTGGCAGCGAATAGTGAAGTCAACATGGCTGCGTCATCTTTAGAGCAGCAGCTTTTGCCTTCGGTGCAAGTCATTGCGTCGCCGTCTGAGCAGCAGGCTCCCTTCCCCTGACTGCAACACACTGGGCCTTCGCTGGTCAGACCGGTCAGCATGGCATCACCGTCGCTTGGACAGCAACTGCCTTCTGATTCCGTTGAGGTCATCAGGGGCTGGCCGGTCATTGGGCAGACTGCACAGTTTTGGCCATCTGTTGAAATGTACGAATAGCCAACGAACGCCGAACCCGCGAGGGCGGCTAGAACAAGTAGTGCTTTCATCTCAGTTTTCTCCGTTAAGAATTGCGGACGAGCCGCGAGTTGATTCTCATTCCAGTGTGGTGATTCGTGAAATCAAAGTCTGTGAGATGACTCACAGTCCATCGGGCTTGACGAAATTGGACGCTCCTAGCTTACGCGATTTTACGCTTTTTGGCCCTAAAGTAATCGGAAAAATTCAAACTTTTTGGATGACGGGATTCTGAGTGACAATGCCTATTGAACGGTGTCAACTCGCAGGTTCCCGATTTGGGACAAATCGGGCGACAAAATTGAAAGCGGGCGAGTCATCGTTGCGGGTGTCGATGACTCGCCCGTGAGGAACGAGGGCCGTTGCGGCAGTGCGATTATTGTCAGGAGGAAACAATATTCGCCGGAATACCTGAAGCCAAGAGGCTATGCTATCAGGCATTCCCTGTGCGTGAAGTCAGAACAACTTCTTTTGCCCCGGAAATCCAGCCCACTGCGGAGTGCTGCCGGAATTTCCATTTCGCTCCCGAGGAAGGAGGACACCGTTCAGTTCGAGTGACTTGCCCGAAAAACCATCCGAAGGCAACGCCAATCCCTGATTTTTCACTGCTGCTGTGCGGTCCAACTGCAGTCGCCGTTCGGCAACTTCAGACGGACCAATAGCTTCCGAATTGCGAAATCCCTGATCGGCATCGACTGCTGTGTCGGCGGAATCTGGAAAGAGATCTTCCAATCCGACGTCGTCGCCTTGTTCGTCGCCAGCAACCGCAGGATCAGCAATTTTACGAGCTCTTGATTCTGAAGAACGCGGTGCGGGCGCTTCGAAGGTAAACTCGCGGCCTGACTTCATCCTGGCGGTGCCAGACTGTTCAGCTTCGACGCTATTCACGCGCTCTCGAATAATTGTTTTGGGTTCAACATCTGCGGTAATTTGATTGGCCGGCGCTGTACGTTGTGGATCTGGACTTTGCAGTCGAACGGTTGCACCAGCAAGCGAACGTCCGGGCTTCGACAGGGCGGATCGTGCCGTTTGATCAGCGACAATCTCCGGTCGCGCAGCCGCTTGTAAAACCAATTCCGGTGAATCTTCATTTGCCGCCAGCATCTGTTCGCGAGGCAGCGTCAACTTCGGCATACCAGCAAGCACCCAGCCTCGCCAGTTTTTCTCCAATGATTCAATACCGTCGTGATCGAAGTTCGTGCGAATCGCATCTTCCCAGTTTCCACGTTCACCATCAGCAATGAATTTCAAATAGGCGTGACGACCTTTTTGCTGCACGAGAAAATCAGCAAGTGCGTACCCCTGAGCATACAGCGTCAACATCGGTCGCTGGCCGCGTGGATATTCTTTCATCGCCAACAGATCACGTAACGAAATCAGTTCATGCTGGTTGCGAATGACTTCGTTCAATAACGCAAGTTGTTTCAATTGCTCAGAACGGTGTTCAAACAGCGTCGCAGCGCCTTCATCCGCCCAGCGAGGCAGGGGGCGGCGAAAGTGACAGGCAAAAATTGTGTGATTGACCTCATGGGGAAGGACAGAATCCAGAATCCGTTCCAGTGATCCTTGCACGCTCATTCGCCAATTCAATACCTCGCCGCGAGTAAATTGAAACGTCGTCTGTCCACCCGCTCCCAACGCACCTTCGCGTACGGAAATTTTGCAGGGACGACTCCAATTCGGCAGCGGTTTGCCAAGCCAGAAAATGGCAAGTTGTTGGCGATAAACCTCCGCAGCTTTACCGACCTTTTCGGCAACTTCCGGATTATCGGCAGTCACGGCAAAATTGACCGTCTGAAAAGTCGCAGCTTCCGTGATGCGGCATAGTGCCAGCAGCGAAAAAGCTACAGCCAGACATCGCAGTGTTCGAGCGTCCATGCTCATCCTATGCGTCGTTTGAAGGGATATATCTCGGCAACGAATCCTTCCGTTGCTCCGTATCGAACCGGCAGCAAATGCCGATCCAGTCCGATTATTTGGTCAAGTCAACAGGCCATTTTAATCTCGCAATCCCTTTGACAAAAAGAACTTGCGACTTCCTGCGATTGTTCCGATGATCTGATCGATTAGACACTGGAACTCCGGCAGATTCTGCAGATGTTACAACGATTGTCAGTTTTACATCCAGACCAGTTTAGAAGACCATACCAATGAAAATTCGAAAAGCCGTCATCACGGCTGCTGGCGATCAACCTGCCAGACTACCTTTGCAGACGCTGGTTGATCGTCGAGGTGAAGTCCGCACGGCTCTCCGGCTCATGCTGGATGAAGTTGTGGAATCCGGAATCGATGACGTTGCGATCATCGTGCGGCCAGGTCGGCAGGAGCCTTACATTACCGCCGCCGGGCCACATGCTTCGCGACTGACATTTTTCGAACAGGACAATCCTCGCGGATATGGCGACGCCATTCTGCGTGCCAAAGATTTTATCGGCGAGGAGGCCTTTCTGCATCTGGTGTCGGACCACTTGTATTTGAGCAAGACCGATCGGCTTTGCGCTCAGCAGCTTATCGAAGCTGCTGCGAAGCATGAATGTTC
>JBDNFT010001214.1:0-2541 GCA_041689695.1 Planctomycetaceae bacterium
ATCAACAAGCGGTAGAAATTCCAGGCTCTCGTCCTGCATTAATTTAATGGCCGCAGCAACGGGTTCTCGAGATGAAATCACCACCGACGAACCCATCACATCTCGCGCTGTTTGAGCTCCGCGACAAAAAATTTCATCCAGAGAAAGATGGCTGTCAAGATCGACCAACCGCAGTCGCTGCAGCGGTTGCAATGTCTGAAAGACGCGATAGTAAAGCAGCATCGTGCAGGCGAAGTTGACCGGCGTCACAACGCCCAGAATTTTATGTGGATCATCGTAGACCAGAATGCAGTCGCAGTGCTGCCGCATCATCAGTTCCAGCACCTCCAGTGGCGTGGCTGCCGAACCAACATGTGGCGCACGACGCGTGACATAATCACAAACATTACCGGTCAGAATTGTCCGGTCGCGGTCGCTTTCTTTGAGCGTATTCAGATACCGCGGCAGACAACGAAGAATGGTCGATTGCTGCAGCAGTCCGATCAAATCACCCTTCTCCGAATCCATCACGACCAGTGAGCCGATGGAAAACGGATCACGCCGTCCTACGACATCGCCCAGTGAAACATCCGAGCTGACCGTCGGGACGCTCGTGGACATGATTTCTGAAACCGAACGCAACCGCGTAAAGAAACCGAATTCGTTCCTTGCCAACTGCTGAAATAGATCGACAACGCTCTGAGTCATGCGCGCACCTTGCCCCTTAGAAACTACGGATTCCCTGCGGGTTATCGAACCATCAGAATCGAACTTGCCCGGCAATCAGCAGTTTTAAACCCGCTGCAATACAAACAACCCTCATCGCCCAACTTGACGAATGGAGGAAAACCCTGCAAAACTCACCTGAGAACATGTAATCCCGGCGGCCGAGTGACCTCCGTCGCCCAATTGGCGAGACAACCTCAGGCGAATGCAAAACAACAATGGGGCGAGATATGCTTTTTTCTTCTGCTTGCACCTGCAAAAAATTGCAGCTTTCAATTTTTGTCGTGGCCTTTTTTTGCAGCGCGATTTCATGCTTCGCTGCCGACGAGGTACCGAGCCGACCAAACATCCTGTTGCTTGTCGCCGATGACCTGGGCTGGAGTGATGTTGGCTGGCATGATGGATTCGGAAAAACGCCCATCATGGATCAACTTGTCCGTGAAGGTATTGAACTCGATCAGCACTACGTACAACCCGTCTGCACGCCAACTCGTGCGGCTTTGATGAGCGGTCGATATCCGGGCCGTTTTGGGCCTCAAGCGTTAGCACCCAGCAACCTGCGCGCGATGCCGCTGGGAACTGTCACGTTGGCATCAATGCTGAAATCAATTGGCTACGCAACTTATCAAACAGGCAAATGGCATCTGGGATCGCGATCCGAATGGGGGCCGAATCACTTTGGTTTTGATCACGGCTATGGAACTCTGACCGGTGCCGCCGATCCGTGGACTCACAAGTATCGCCATGGCTCATACGAAGACACATGGCACCGCGACGGCAAACTGTTTCACGAAGAAGGCAACGCCACGGAACTCGTCGCCGCTGAAGCATTGCGTCGAATCGAAGAGAAAAAAGGCCCATGGTTTGTTTACGTTCCCTTTCACGCAGTCCATACACCCGTTGATGCACCTGAGGAATTCATACGGCTGTACGACGGCGTCAAGTTTCACGACGATCCAGCGAAACAGGATTCACGCCTCCGCATGGCAGCGATGGTTTCACAAGTGGACACTAAGATTGGCCAGTTCCTGGAAGCTTTGAAACGTACAGGTCAGCGAGAAAACACTTTGATCATTTTCACCAGCGACAACGGCGGCATCGAGTCACTCAAAAATGCGTACGTTGGCGAAGTTGGCGATTCACTGCTCAACAGCGAAAACGATCCGCTCCGAGGCCAAAAGAACACCTTGTACGAAGGCGGCACTCGAGTCTGTGCATTCGCAAACTGGCCGGGCAAACTCACACCGCGAAAGCACACCAATCCCATGCACGTGGCCGACTGGATGCCAACCATTGCCGATCTTGTTGGATATAAGTCAACGATCGATCTTCAATGGGACGGCCTTAATCAGTGGCCCGCCATAACCGGCGCTGCGCCAAGTTCACAACCTCGCACGATCTACATTGCGATGAAAGGCGGGCATTCCATTCGTCACGGCGACTGGAAACTGATTGTCCCCGGAAAAGGCAAACCACAACTCTTCAATATCGCGGACGATCCATACGAGACGTCAGACATGATAGCCAGCAAACCGGATGTCGTTTCAGAGCTCCGGACTCTGCTTGCCGCCGAACAGGCCAAAGACCAACCAAAATTGCCGGCTGATCTTGCGGGACTGCCGGGATAGATTGAAATCGGTTTTCATGGCGTACCACGAGGCTAAACGTGATTCACAGCTGGAAACCACTCCAATAATTTTTGGGACAGTCTTAAGAATGCAGGATCAATGCAACGATTAAGACTCAGTCGGGCAGTAATTTTCTTGCCTAAAAAGATTCTGACTGTGAATCCTGCTGCGGTTGTCCGCAAATCGGAGCTGATCATTCAATTCTGTC
>JBDNFT010001215.1:0-9803 GCA_041689695.1 Planctomycetaceae bacterium
GCAGATACGTGAATGATTTCTCTTTCTGGCCAGGTTAAAGGAACCCGACCTGAGGACAGGTCGGGCTACAAAAACGCATTTTACGATTAAATCGATCAAGCCACTAAATACCGTTCACAGCAGCGTATGCCGGTTTTGCTGATCCTGCATTGGCAAACATTCCCTGCATCACAGACGACCTCCGCCGCCGCGCGTGAAATGTGGTAGGTTTGGCCATGCGATATTCATCGTTTAACCCGACTCGAAGAGGAGGCTCTGAGTGCATCGCCTCCTCTTCGAGTCGGGTTAAACGAAAGAGATCTCGGCAGTGACAGTTTCGCCCCACACGAAAAACGCATTCCCCAACCACACGGCAGAATTCATGATCCGAGTTCAGGGACTCTACAAAGAATTCGCCGATCCACGTACCGGAGTTTTTCGCGCGCTGGACAACGTGTCGTTCGAAGTCAAGCCGGGGGAAATCTACGGACTGCTAGGTCCGAACGGCGCAGGGAAAACAACGTGCCTGCGAATTCTCAGCACCGTGCTGAGGCCCACGCGCGGGCTGGCGGAAGTCGATGGCATCAATGTCGTGCAGAATCCTGAAGGCGTCCGCGCTCGCATTGGATTCATGTCGTGCAACACGGGAATTTACGACCGCATGACGGCTCGCGAGATGGTCGAATACTATGGCCGTTTGTACGGCATTCCCGAAGAAAAACTGCAGACACGCATCGACGAAATTTTCGACGTCTTGCAGATGCATGAGATTCGTGACCGCTTGGGCGGAAAAATGTCCACCGGTATGAAGCAAAAGGTTTCGATTGCCCGCACGATTGTCCACGATCCACCCGTGATCATCTTTGATGAGCCCACTTCCGGTCTGGACGTGCTTGTCGCTCGCGCGGTGTTGAAGGCCGTTGCAGATCTGCGTGATCAGGGAAAGTGCATCATCTTTTCGACTCACATCATGCGCGAAGTCGAAAAGCTATGCGATCGGATTGCCGTGATTCATTGCGGCAAGATTCTTGCAGAAGGCACGTTGCCGGAACTTGCCGATCGCTACAACCAACCTGACGTTGAAGAACTGTTCTTTGATCTTGTGCAGCGCCGCGAAGATGAAGTCGCTGAAGAACGCCGCATTGCGAGTGCTGAGGTGCAGTTGTGAGCTGGAAAAACATCAAACTCATCTTCATGCGGGAATTGCGTGATCAACTGCGAGACCGACGCACGCTGTTCATGATCACGATTCTGCCGTTGTTCCTGTATCCCATGCTGGGGTTGGGCGTCGTGCAGATGATGCTGACGTTCAGCGAACAGCAGCGGATCGCCATCATTCTGAACGCCGACGATCTGCCGGATTCTCCGTCGTTGCTGGACGAAAATGGCATTCAATCAGAATGGTACGACCAAGGCAATAAGGAAACTTCCAGTCTGCGAATTCTGGCGGAACGAACGGAGAAAGATGTCGCGGCAGTGAGTTCGCCTGATGACTCTGGTTCGCCTGATGACTCCGCTGCGACGAAGAAGACGCCCGACGCTGAATCCAAAACTACGGAAGCACGAACCCGTCGTCGCGGCGAAACGACAGATACTGAACTACTTCTGGCAGCCCACGGTCTTGCTGCACAAATTCAGGCACTGTCGATTCTGCACCAGAAAGCGGACGATGCAGCCAACAGCAACGAACGCTCCGCATTGCAGGATTTGATCAGCGAACGGTTTGGCGAAAGTGGATTTCAGGTTCTTGTGATTGTGCCGAAGGGATACGGCGCAGCCATGAAGTCCATGCAGGATCAAATCAAAGCGAGGTCGGAAGGTTCGGAAACTGGCGATACGCAAATCGCCAGGGTTCCGCCTATTGTCATCGTCCGCAACAGCGCGGATGACAAATCGAATGTGGCGTTTGGACGAATTCAAAAAGCACTCGTAAACTGGGAAGACGCGGTCCGACGACGCAGCTTTGAAAGCGCTTCCTTGCCATTGGCGCTGGAACATCCCGCACAGCTGACGTATGTCGAGGTGGCTCGCGAAGAACAGGTTGCTGCCAGTGTGTGGAGCAAAATGTTTCCGGCACTACTCGTCATTATGGCGCTCACCGGTGCGTTTTATCCGGCTGTCGATCTCGGCGCTGGCGAAAAAGAACGCGGCACGATGGAGACATTGTTGATCAGCCCGGCGAAACGCATCGAGCTTGTCATGGGCAAATTCCTGACGATAATGCTGTTCAGTGTCACCACGGCGTTGCTGAACCTCACAAGCATGGGCCTGACCGGACAACAAATGGCATCCGGAATCGGACGCGGCATGGCAAATTCAGTGAGTCTTGAGTTTCCCGGATTCGCGCCGTTGATGTGGATGATCATTCTGCTGCTGCCGTTGTCTGCATTGTTTAGTTCGTTGTGTCTCGCATTGGCCACTTTCGCGCGGTCAACAAAAGAAGGCCAGTACTATCTGACGCCGCTGCTGATGGTTGTCATGGGACTGACGATGTTCTGCCTGTCGCCGGCTGTCGAAATGACGCCGCTGTATAGTGTGATTCCAGTAGTGAATGTGACTCTGTTGCTGAAGGGCTTACTGCTCAACGCACCGGGTTCCGGTAACCTCGTGTATTATGCGGTGCCGGTGCTGGTTTCAAGCATCGGTTACAGCATGTTAGCGCTGTGGTGGGCCATCGAACTTTACAACAGCGAAGACGTGCTCTTCCGCGAGGCAGAAAAATTCGACCTGCGACTTTGGTTTCGGCAGATGCTGCGCACGAAAGACGCTGTGCCCGCATTTCCGGAAGCCGTTTTTTGCTTCATCCTGATCCTGATGTTGCAGGCTGTGGCGATGAAGTATATGGGAACGGACCTCAACGCTCCTGATCCAGGCAGCAGTATGATGCGACTGATCGTCGTCCAGCAACTGACGATGATTGCGTGTCCGGCAGTCTTTATGGGAATGCTGTTGACGACCAGTTTACGAGCCACTTTTCGCCTGCGGATGCCGTCGTTGACGGCGATGGCAATTGGCATCTGCCTTGCTGTCATTGCTCACCCGCTGACCATGGAACTCAGTCGGTTTTTTGTCGAATACAAAGTGTTTCCTGAGCTGCCAGAATCGGCTGGCCGCGTCATGGCGCTAATGAAAACCGACGAACGCTCAACATGGCTATTACTGCTGGTCTTCGCCGTGACGCCAGCCATTTGCGAAGAACTGGCCTTTCGTGGCTTCATCCTCAGCGGCTTGGCTCGAGGCGGTCGTCTGGCAATTGCAATTGGCATTTCCAGCCTCATGTTTGGAATCATTCATATGATTCCCCAGCAAGCATTCAATGCCGCGTTGCTAGGGCTGGTTCTGGGACTACTTGCCATTTACAGTCGCAGCCTGTTTCCAGCGATGGCCTTCCATTTTTGCAACAACGCACTGGCAACGTTTTATCAGAAGGATGGCAGTTCTCCTGATCGATTCAAAACAGACGGAGTATTCCTCTCACGCTACGAAGACGGCCACCTCAGCTTTCAGGCGCCGCTTTTGATTCTGTGCGGTCTCGCCGGCGCGCTTCTGATTGTTCACATGATCAAAGTGGTTTCACGGGAGCAAGATCAAAAACGCCGTGGCTTGATCCCGGCGTACTCGGAGACTTCCGATATCACCTCGTGAATCGTTCAAACTTTCTCCACAACAGTTGCAACTGGCTTCCAATCGTTTTCATTGAGTAGCCAAACTTTGTCAATGTGGAAGGACTTCGATTTCTGCTGCCCCTTAGATGATCTTCCATCGTGCAGAGCTGCCGTATGATGTCCTCAGAATCTTCGCCCGTCAGTGAGATCGAACATAGCGGGCTGGAACGCGAGACCACCGTGCCCGGTTGAGGACAGTCGGCGATTTTCAGATTGCTGACGGAATCAGCTCCGAATGATTTTGGCACGCGAATATCTTCACCAGCCCACAGAATCAATCGTGCTGTCACAGCCGATATCGGAACCAGCGAACGTATTGAATCTTGTTCAAGCAATCGTTTTGGCCGTGTCGCCTGCCATCCCAGGGCGACTAGATGTCGATGGGTGATCAGGCCCGGATGTTGCTGTTCATACAGCATGTGTGATGCTGTGATTCGCGGATTGACTTCCAGAATCCAGGCGTGACCATGTCGCAGGATGAAATCGATTCCAAAGACTCCCTTCAGTCCGGACTGCTCAACAATCACCCGCGCGGCTTCCATCACTTGTCGCGTCACCTCTTGCCCCGGATCAACCGGACCAACGTTGCCACAGAACAGAAACCCCGATGCGCCGAGCGACGGCCATCCGATGACCTGTAGTGACATGCCGAACAAATGTACTCCCGCAGCGTCGGAGCAAAACTTAGCCGACATGGGTACGCCATCAATGTATTCCTGTAGATACACTCCCCGCGACGACGCTGCTTTCTCTTTCGCGCCGCCCGCCGCGGAAATGCCGATCCCCATGCCTCCGGAACTGTTCACCGATTTTCTGAGCCAGGGACAATCGACACTTGCACTCGCTGCGGTTGCCAGGCGCGGAACCCCGATCGTTGCATTCTCCAGCCACCCGGAAATTTTCCAGGGATCTCGCAGGCAATCTACGATGGCAGGATCAGCACCGATAACAGGTCTGTGCTGTCCGATTTCTCGCAACAGGTCCGAATGATTTTCCAATCCGCCAGCCCAGAGCATTGGAATTGAACTCCGGACGGTACGAACGCGTTTCGGAAGCTGATCGAAAGAATCAATTCGGCCAACAAAGCGACCTCGCCCGGAACCCAGAATCTTCGTCAGATCTTCATCTTCAAAAAAGTCCACGCACAAGGGCCTCAAACCCGCTGCAATCGCAGATTCGGCAAGACTGCGGACGCTCGCCCCACACAGAATCAGCGATCGAGCCGTTTTCCGGCCGGTCTGAGGTTCAAGTTTCCGCGAAGTTTGCGACATCTAAAGGCCGTTGAGTTGAAGATAAGCAGAAAACTCGCAATCCTGCAGCAAGATGAACTTGCCGGAAGTTGATCCTGGGCTTCAATTGAAGTCAATCATGACCGGTATGTTCCAAGTCTCAGGCGACCTTGTCCACTACACAGGCACCTTATTGCAGAAGCAGCGAGATGCTGCTTCCGCAGACAACTGAAAAGTGTGGTCCTGAAGATTGCAAGTTCTCTGGTAGAATTCGCTTTCGAAAATTTGTCTGCGGTCGCTATTTTCGATTAGTCTGTTTTTGCAAAGAAGGAAGTAAAGTATGTCAATGTTTGTAGGCGAAGCACTCTGCGGCGATGGCAATGAAATTGCACACATCGACCTGCTGATCGGCGACAAGAGCGGTCCTGTAGGATCAGCATTTGCTCATGCACTCGCAAATCAGAAGATGGGCCACAGCAACTTGCTGGCTGGCACTCCAAACCTGTCTGTAAAGCCATCGACTGTGATGATCACAAAAGTGACCATCAAGGGCGCTCGCCAGGCAGTTCAGATGTTCGGCCCAGCTCAGAAGGCTGTTGCTGACGCTGTCACCGACTGTGTTAAGTCAGGCGTGATTCCAAAAGATCAGGCTGAAAAGCTGTGCATCGTTTGCGGTGTCTTCATTCACTGGGAAGCTGCTGACGACAAGAAGATCTATCAGTACAACTACGAAGCGACAAAACTGTCCATCGAACGCGCCATGAAGAATGAGCCATCGGTTGATGATGTGATCGCTCAACGCGATTCAGCCTCTCACCCGTTCTACGCGGGCTGAGTTATTGAAGTTTTGAATTGAGTGCGATTGCACATCAGAAGCCCGGCATTTCTGAAATGCCGGGCTTCGGTTTTAGCGTGTAGTAACTACGCCAGCAGAAAAAGAATAACGATGAAAACACGATTGGCAACTTTGGCAACTCTCTTGCTGCTTTGCATCCGCGGTGTGAATGGCGGTGAATTTCAGTCTGCCGCCGCAATGCGCATCTACACCCCGGATCCACTTCTGCCAGTGTCTGGCGGTGTTGGGGAACCAAACTCGGTCACCAAAAAACTTGGCGAACTCACGGCACGGGCGATGGTCTTCAGCGACGGCACGACAACGATCGCCGTCGTCGGACTGGACGCCCTGGGTTTTCCCTCAGTTCTCGGCGACCGAGTCCGCAAAATGGTCCCGCGATTGCCGGGCGAAAACATCCTCATCGGTGCATCTCACACGCACAGCGCGCCGGATTGTTACGGATTCCCTTTGCCATCCGGAGGATTCACCGGCGACTTGGATTACATGAATCGCGTCTGCGAAAAGGCTGCCGAAGCCATCAATGAGGCGATCGATACACTGCAGCCAGCGACGTTGAAGATTGCCACCGACAAGGCGGCTGAGCGAATCGCCTACAACTATTACGCACCGCAATTGTATGACCGTCGCATGTCGGTAATTCAAACGCTCGCGTTGGATGGAAAGGTGATAAGCACACTCGTCAACTATGCAATTCACCCCGAAGTTCTGGGCAGCGATGTCGGAGTTTTAAGTCCCGACTGTATCGGTCCGATGTGCGATCAGATTGAAGAACGAATGGGCGGAATCGCAGTCTTTATGAACGGGGCTCAAGGCGGAATGGTGACCGCCGACAATCGAGACTTTTCACAACCTGGTGATCCGGTGCAAGCGGTCTCGAAAGACACTCGATCATGGGACGAGTGTCTGCGAATTGGTCAATTGATGGCGACCGAAGCAGAACGCATCGTCGCGAAGGCCAGTCCACAGGAACAACCTGTTGTCAAGAATGCAGCAAGAAAAGTTGAGTTCACCGTCGTGAATCCGCTGATGCGTGCAATCATTGCCGGATCGCCGCTGAAGTATCCACACACGGACGATTTCAAAATTTCGGTTCAGGTGAATTTAGTGACACTCGGGGATGCTCAGATTCTCACAATACCGGGCGAAGCGTTGCCTAACATCGGCTTCTATCTCAAGCGAAAAATGACAGGCCAACAAAATCTGTTGTTTGGACTGACCAACGATGCTTTCGGGTACATCCTGACGAAAGTCGATTTTGACAGCTTTGAGCGATATTCGTACATCTCACGAACAAGCCTTGGCGAAATGACTGGCGAGATTCTGATTGAAAACGCACTGGAGATGATTGAGGCAACTAAGATCAAATGATGCGTAAAAAGCTGAGCGGCAGGAGGTCAGTCCTCCGATTACGTGAGTGAAGTCTCAATCAACCATCGTCGCGTTTCGTTGTTATGACTTCGCGAGCCTGTTTTCCGTTTGTGACAAGCCACTGCACCAGCGATGCTGTCTGGCCATGGGCCACTAGAATTTGCTCGGCACGCGATTCATCAATGGCTTGCAACAGGCCGGGCCAATCGGCGTGATCTGACAACGGGAATCCGTTCTGAAACGACTGCGATTTGGGCGTCTGTCGAGTCAACATCCAGCCAGAGACCATGGCTATCGAAGCCTTGCCAAAATTACTTAGCCATTTCGAATTTGCCGTCGAAGGCGGCGTGACGATCAAAACTCCGCCCCAGTCTTTTCTAGCCGGGGCCTGACTGGAAAGCCATGTCTTTGGCAACTGAATACCGCTCGCACGATATTCATCGTTAAGCTGTTGAACAGACGGATGACAATAGATTGCTCCGATGCTGGGATCAACACCCGCAATCAAACGCTGTGCCTTTCCGAGTGCGTAGGCCAGCAACACGGCGGGTTTGCCTTCATCGCGGCACTCTCTCCACCAGCGATTGATGTCTGCAAAAATTTCCTGCTGTGCCGCCCAGCGATAAATCGGCAGGCCAAATGTGGATTCTGTGACGAACGTATGGCAGCGAACAGATTCGAACGCCGCACAGGTGGCGTCGGGTTCTGTCTTGTAGTCCCCGCTTACAACCCAGATTTCGCCACGGTACTCAATGCGCACTTGAGCAGAACCGAGAATATGCCCGGCCGGATGAAATGAGAGCGTCACGCCGTTAATCAGTTTTTGTTCTCCATAGGGCAACGCTTCGATCTCGGCCGATGGTCCAAGCCGGTGCCGCAGCACGCGTCTCCCTTCCTTCGCGGCGAGGTACTTT
Source organism: Planctomycetaceae bacterium (assembly GCA_041689695.1). Taxonomy (GTDB): domain Bacteria; phylum Planctomycetota; class Planctomycetia; order Planctomycetales; family Planctomycetaceae; genus SXXK01. The sequence goes on from JBDNFT010001215.1 coordinate 8,012, forward strand.
TGGGAGCCCGGTCGAGCGTGATCGGCATGGGCGTGAGTGACGACGGCATTGGAGACTTTTCGCGTCGGATCGATGTAAAAATCGCCGATTTCGCAGTAAAGCCCCGAGCTTGTCTCCTGAATCAGTGGTTTGGTCATAAGTCTTTGTAACTGTTAACGAATCGTAGGCAGGTTTCTCCGAAACCTGCACACACCACATTCGCTCGCATCGAAACATGCGTTGGGTGATGTCTCAATCGTATTTCCAGTTCAAAGGTAGCACGGTACCGATTTCGGAGAAATCGGCCTACGGTTGCGACTGGCATCTCCAGGGGACAGGAATTTCAGGCGTGTGCGGTATAATATCGCGATTCCATGGCTCAAATCGCCCCGGTTCCCAGGTTTTTTGCCTGGAATGAGTTCACGGCAAACCGTTTCAGCACGTAAACTGCTGTGACCGACGATTCATTGCGGAAACAAGTGCGGAGAAAATTCGATGACCGAGCAAACCCTCGAGCGACCATCACAGGCAGATCTGGACGCAAGTGCTGTTCAGCAAATAACTTCCGGAGTTAGCGCAGTGAACGAATCAACCGTAAGCAACGCTGTGAACTGGGGCTCTTCAGCGGACGGAGAAGACGTTGATTACGTGCCCGTATCGCCGTGGGCTCCTATTTCGCTCTGCATGGGGTTGCTGGGTCTGACTGGATTCATTGGGTATTTTGGTCTGTATGTCGCCTTTTTCGGAATCTTCGTGGGAATAGGTGCGATCAAGCAGATCCGATCCTCGGGCGGGTTCGTCAAAGGGACATGGATGGCAACCGCTGGACTTGTGCTGTCGATCTGCAGTTTCAGCCTGGGGTCGGCGAAAATGTCGTATGACTACAAGCACGAAGTGCCGGAAGGTTATCAGCGGGTACATTTTCCGAAAGATATAGCGGAAAAGCAGTTTGTCTTTTTGGGCGGACATCGGAAACTGCATCCGGACGTGGCAGGGCTTATCGGCAAGAAGGTTTACCTGAAAGGCTTTATGTGGGCCACGCAGGAAACCGAGGGCTTGCGGCAATTTATCCTGCTGAAAGACAACGGAGAATGTTGCTTCGGCGGCAAACCTAAATCACACGACTATATCATTGTGACATTGCCTGCTCTGAAGTCGCAGCCTGATCGTCCGGCGATTTCCAATCGAGCTCCAGGAATGTCGGTGATTGAGATGCCATTTGAAACCAAGGAAAAGCTGAATCTGGAAGAAGATTTTCAATTGGTGACCAGGGCCTATACCGGAATGGTGGCAGTCGCGGGCGTGCTGGAAGCGGACGTGCGGGCTGGCGAAAACGGTCCACCGGATGACTTCGAATTCGCGCCAGTTTATACGATGACACATGTCGAATTGGTTGAAGAAGCGTGGACACGGTTTTAAGAATTGGACCGACAATGAAAAAACGAACGGCTGCCTCCACGATTCTGATGTCACTGGTCGCAGTTACCGGATGTAATAACACCGACGGTGACTATGTTCCGTATGACAAGACATCTCCATCCGAGTTCGAAGAGAACCAGAAGCAGGGCGCCGAGGCGATTTCTGAAACCATAAAGGGCGACGACGCTCCAGCACCAATACCAGCCGACGTCAAACCGTCAGAGCCCGACAATTCCAAAACAACGGATGCCGCGACGAAACCTTCCGACGCAGATGCCGGCAGTGTCAAACCAGCTACGCATTCAGTCGCTGCCAACGGCACAGATTCCCCTGATACAACCGAAGTCAAATCCATCGTTTCCCCGCAATCAGGCCTGACCGGACGCGCTGATGC
>JBDNFT010001216.1:0-3278 GCA_041689695.1 Planctomycetaceae bacterium
AGTGCTCGAAGAATTCGAACGAGAGATGCCCGACAAGGCAGAGTTGGTCAAACTCCGCTACTTCGCAGGACTGGATGAAGCCACCGCAGCGGAGACGCTTGGCATCTCGCGAGCAACGGCTTCTCGATGGTGGACCTTTTCCCGTGCATGGCTCTTTCAGAAACTGTCCGAGCGAAAAGGCGAAGAGCAGCAGTTGCATTCTTCAGGAGACTGATCGTCGTATGAAGAGACTGGTCGTCCGAACAGTCTTTCTGGAAATCGTAGCGAGACTCGTCAAGAGTTTCGGCAGCCCGCAGAAACTGCAGCCGAAAGTCTTGACGACTTTCGCTACAAACAGGCTTCCAGACACGTTGCTAGAGCGTCGAATCCGATGCCGTCGGGGAGTCCGCAATCGTCGGTGCCTGCAACCGAGCGGCGTTCGAACGTTTCGTCGTCATGGCTGCAAAAAATCCACCAGCGACCGCGCCGAGAAGATGGCCTTCCCAGGACACATCTTGCCCCGCTGTTGGGAGTAATCCCCAGAACAGACTGCCGTAGAGAACAACGACCAGAATTGCCGTGATCGCCGACGCAATTTTGCGTTCATAGAATCCCGCAGCCATCAGATACACCGCAAGTGCCTAAATCAAACCACTGGCACCCACATGGATTTTGTCACGACCCAAAACCCATAACATGACACCGGACATGACCGTCAGGCAAATGATGATGCGTTTTGGATTTGGCCGAGTGAAGGCCAGCATCGACAGCAACACTACCAACGGGACAGTGTTTCCAATCAGATGGTTGAATCCATCGTGCAGAAACGGCATGGTAAAGATGCCAACCAGGCCATGCAGTGTGCGAGGTTCCAGACCAAACTGATTCAGATTGTATGCTGTGACCAGCAATGGCAGGTTGATCAGCAATGGCAGGTTGATCAGATACACAAGCCATGTGAAGCCAACAAATGCGAGGACACTGATTAGATTTTTTTTGACTTGTAGATTCATGGAATTGCTCCAGAGCCCGAGCTGGTTCTAAATGCGGGCGAACAATGTGTCCGCTGCATGCATTGGGAACGTTACTCAAGTCCATTCGGATCAAACGGATTTAGGGCAGCCCAATTTTATACTTCGCCCAGGTCGGAATGAGGCTGCAAGTATCCTGTGATGGTCGCGAGGGTGAGGGGGAATTCTCGTTTGTTCTTCAGCGTCGTTTGACGACAAAAAGGTCGCTCATCCGGCCTTCGGCCACCTTCTCCCCCTTGCAGGCTGTCGATTTATTCAGTTTTCACCACCCGACGCGTCAGTGAGGGATAAAATTACCAGCGTTTGCGTTAAGCATCCCTCGCTGACGCTTCGGGTTAGGATTAAATCGACAGCTTGCTGGCCAGGGGGAGAAGGGACATGGGAACAATTTCCGTTGACGGGAACAATTCTTTGCCACTGCTATTCCTCATCCGCTCGGAGTTTTGCCATTACATTCAGGTCTTCCAATGTCGAAATATCCTGAGTGGATTCGCGGCCGGCCGCGATATCTCGCAACAGGCGACGCATGATTTTTCCGCTACGAGTCTTCGGCAACGCCGTGGCGAAACGAATCTGATCCGGAGTCGCCAGCGCGCCGATCGTGTGGCGGACGTGCTGGATGAGTTCCTTCTTCAGGTCGTCATCGCCTTCGCCGCTTTTCAACGACACGAAACAGCAAATCCCTTCGCCCTTAAGTTCATGCGGAAACCCAACCACTGCCGCTTCAGCAACCTTAACATGCGCCACGAGTGCGCTTTCCACTTCCATCGTGCTTAAACGATGACCGGAGACGTTGATGACGTCATCCACGCGACCCATGACCCAGATGTAACCATCTTCATCATGGCGTGCTCCATCGCCAGCGAAGTAGCAGCCGGGAATGTCCTTGAAGTATGTTTCTTTGAAACGGTCATGATCGCCATACAGAGTTCGAAGCATGGATGGCCATGGCTGTCGCATCACCAGTAGACCGCCTTCGTTTGGTCCGAGACTCTGACCTTCGCGAGTCACAATATCCGGTACCACACCAGGCAATGGCCGAGCACAACTGCCTGGTTTTGTCGCAGTGACGCCAGGCAGCGGACTGATCATGATGGAACCGGTTTCGGTCTGCCACCATGTGTCCACGATCGGGCAACGTTCCTGACCGATCACGCGGTGGTACCACATCCATGCTTCCGGATTGATAGGTTCGCCGACTGACCCGAGAAGGCGCAGGCTTGACAGATCGTATTTTTCCGGCCATTGGTTGCCCCATTTGATGAAGGCACGAATCGCCGTCGGAGCCGTGTAGAAAATGCTGACCTTGTACTTCTCGACCATCTCCCAGAAGCGACCTTCATCCGGCCAGTTCGGAGCACCTTCATACATGACAACCGTGGCACCATTGGAAAGCGGACCGTAGCAGATGTAGCTGTGTCCGGTGATCCAGCCGATGTCGGCGGTACACCAATACGTGTCATCTTCCTTCAGGTCGAAGACCCACTTCGACGTCATCATCGTGCCAAGCAGATAACCGGCGGTCGTGTGCATCACGCCTTTGGGTTTACCAGTGCTGCCGGATGTGTAAAGAATGAAGAGCGGATGTTCGCTGTCAAGGTGTACGGGATCGCAGTCGGCCGACATGCCTTCCATGAGTTCATGCCACCAGAAATCGCGGTCCGGCACCATATCGACATCGCCACCGGTGCGGCGTACGACAACAACTTTTTCCACGGACGGCGATTTGTCCATGCTTGCATCGACGGCGGCTTTGAGCGGAACTTCTTTGCCGCGTCGCCACCCGCCATCGGCAGTGACGATGACTTTGGCTTGAGCGTCATTATTTCGATCGGCAACGGCATCGGCACTGAAGCCACCAAAGATGATCGAGTGTACGGCACCGATGCGCGAGCAGGCCAGCATCGCGATCGTGAGTTCCGGAATCATCGGCATGTACAGCGTCACGCGGTCGCCAGTTTGCACGCCGAGCTTCTTCAGCACGTTGGCAAACTTGCAGACTTCGCGATGCAGGTCCTGATATCGCAGGACACGAGTATCGCCTGGTTCACCTTCCCAAATGATCGCGGCCTTGTTGCGGTTCGGGCCTTTGCAGTGTCGATCGAGGCAGTTGTAGCTGGCGTTGATCCTGCCACCAACGAACCATTTTGTGTCCGGCATGTGTCCTTGCAGTACGCTGTCCCAACGACGGAACCAATCCAGATTCCCAGCCATCTCGCCCCAGAACCCCGCTGGGTCATCTTTGGCGTGATGCCACATGGCTTCATA
>JBDNFT010001217.1:0-1718 GCA_041689695.1 Planctomycetaceae bacterium
TGCGCGCTCTGAAAAACGACGCCTCGTCCCAGCGAAATCTTCACCTCGCCTCCGCCACGTTTCTCCGTCGCGTGACTCGCAAACCAGCTCAGCATCGCTGACAATCCTTACGAATGCAACATCCGTGCCGAACAGTATTGGGACGCAGCTCATTGATTGGGGACTGTTCATTTCTTGCCTGGCCTTCCACGCGAGCGTAGTGTGTGTTCGATCTGAAGTCGAACGGCGGACTTGGAAACGAACAGGTCACTTCCATTGAGCATGCCAACGCATCGTGTGCGTGTGAGTCAGCCAGCGGAAGAATTCGGTGAGTTGCGTGTCGGTCTGCGGCAGTACGACGAAATGGCAATCATTGGGCATTACAATACAAGAATAAATGGGAAGCGGAACGCGGCTATACGCCAGGTAAATCAGCAGGAACAGGGACAGCACGATCCCAGCGATTCCAATCATCTGGTTTTGCCTTCGTGGAAAACAGCGGAGAATCCACAGTGGCCGAGTTTGCCATGTGACTAATCATGGCGCATCAAGCGGCGGTTGCCCTCGGCGGATTTCTTGTTTTGGGACAATTGATATAGAATCGAAGGAAGTCAGTACATTCAACGCCTGTTTCGGAAACAGTGAAGTGGTTCCATGACGCTGCTATTGCCTCGACTGCTGATTCTTCCCTGCCTGATTGTTCCAACGGCCATGATATTGTTTCCGTCGATGTCGTTTGCGGACGCATTGGAAAATCTGAAACCGAAACGGTTGGAGGCAGTCCGCCAGTCGGTGGCGATGTTGGGATCGCTACGGAAGGAAGTTCCTCGGAGCGGACCGTTTCAGGAACATCGAGCGAATTTGCATGTGCATTCCCATTGGTCACATGACAGCGTGGGGACGGTCGATGAAATCGTCGAGGCAGCCCGGGCGACCGGGACGAGTGTGTTGATGTTCACCGAACATCCAGCCGATTATCTCAAACGCTGGGATGAATTGACGCAGATCGCTCCACACACGGGAATCTCCGCGAATGACGCTCACCAGAAAGTCGGCTTCGTAATTCGCTGGATCGAAGGCGATAAGGGAAGACTTGAAGATGCCTTGGGTGAGAAGGGTCTGGAAATGGATCTTGCTGCGTGGCCAGACATTGAGGCTCTGCAAAAAGACAAACAACCGGGCGATGTGATCTACAGTTTGTTTCTGGACCGTTTCTATTGTGATTCGCTCCGTGATCTTCGTGCCCTCCGTGGTTAAAATTGTGATTGGAATTGAAAGCAACGCTTTCTTTGAAGAACAAAACCCGGATAACTCCGGCACCCTCGTGAACTCGACTTTTGCACAGGCCAGAATCCAGCTATGAAAGAATATCAGGTAAAAAACATGCACGCCCGAAGTCCCTTGATCCTGCTGGTGGTTGTCCTGCTATTGTCATCTCGTGCCGAAGCAAGACACTTCAAGGTGGGGTTTGCCAAACAGGATGTGACACCGACAAAGGCGACGCCGATGTGGGGATACGGGGCTCGGCATGCCGCGTTATCGACCGGGATTCGCGATCCGTTGTATGCCAAAGCCGTCGTCATTGATGTCGGGACGGAGAAACTGGCGATTGTCGGTCTGGACCTTGGACGTTCTCCCACGGACGCGATGATGGATCGGATTCGCAAGGCAATCAAGACCACTTCGGGAGTGGAATTGATCATGATCTCCTGTCACTGGGGACACAGCATTACCTTGAA
>JBDNFT010001218.1:0-13055 GCA_041689695.1 Planctomycetaceae bacterium
ATCGTGAATGACGTGGTTTGCTGTAACATCCAGGGCATCGTCAGCAACATGACCAGACCAACCGCGACGATGCGCGGAGCAAACGACAGCGTTTGTTCCTGCACACTTGTGATCGTCTGCGCCAGGCTGATGACAAGACCGACAACAAGGCTGACAAGAATCGCTGGACCTGAGAGCCACATTGTGGTTATCAGAAGGTCCTGACAGATTTCAACAACGTTAAGTGTGTTCATCAGTTCTTTGCCGCCTTGGGTTGAGTGTTGCGACTATTGATTTTTATCAAAAACTCGCTCACAAGTTTTTCGTCCGCGATGGCGTCGAGGATTGCGGAAGCTTTGCGTTGCTCCAATTGCACGAGCACATCAACAACCATGTCAATCTGATCAGTGGCGGCGAGTTCCTTAATAGTGCTGGCGGCGGTTTCCGCATTCATGCCCTCGAACATTTCGGTCAATGCTTTGAGATTCTGTTTGGTCGCTGCGACGTCCGGAGCTTTGTTTGGACTCGGTGAAGTCGTTGCGCCAGGCGTGCTGGCAAGCAGCCGTTTATCCTGCTCATAGATGAGTCGTTCGGCGGCGAGTTGCTCCTGGTCGGTCTTTAGTTTTTGTCTTTCTTCATTCATACGTACAACTTCAGTGACCCATTTTTCGCGATCTTTGCCGAGTTTTTCACTGTCGGCTGTTAGTTTGTTTCGATCGCCGTCCAGCTTCGTTCGTTCAACGTCAAGGTCTTTGCGTTTGAGTTGCAGGTCAGTCTCGTTCATCGCCAGCGACTGCTTCTGCGTGTCCAGTTGTTTTTGATCCGTCATGAGTGTTTCCCGATCGATTTTCAACTGCTGCTTTTCGTTAGACAGTACCAATCGTTCATTGTTGATTGCCTCTTTCTGGGTGTTGATTCGGGCGACCAGTTCCTGAATCGCCGCACGCTGGTCGCTGGCCTGTGCAAGCAGATTTTCCACCTGTTGCTGCGCGCCTTCGACGTCGGTCTGAATCAGACGATGTTGTGAGTCGGCATCCTTTAGAGCTTCCTCCCGAACTCGCAGTGCTTCGTCGCGGGATTTTAGACTCAATCCCATCCGGACGATTTCTTCGACACTCATCGGCGAGCTTCGTACCGCAACCGGAAGTTGTTCATCGGTTTGATTCTGCGAATCTGACGACACGCGGCGACTGTCTCCATGCGAGGATGAAGCGTCAACTGTTCGCTGATACGAAGTCTCAGAGTCCGCCTCCGAATTCGCTTGCGAATTTTGCTGTTCTTCACCACCCTCAGCGTTTTCACTTGACGCCGGTGCCTTCTGTTTCATCATGAACATGCCGAGGCCGGCGGTCACTCCGAACATGAGAGCGGCGTAGACTACTAGTCCGAGAATTTTCTTCATTGTGTACTCCTGATTTCCTGCATCCGATGGTACGCCTGCGAAGCTTGTTCCTGCATTTGAATCTCTTCGTGTTTCATTTGTTCGCGGCGATGTTCGGTGTGTTCGCGATGGATGACTTCTTCGATGATCTTCAACTCAGTTCGGGCGTGACTATGATGTTCCAGAGCCAACTTCAGGTTGTCTTCGGCTTTCTTTAATGATTCTGCTGCGGCCTGCAATTGCTGTTCCCCATGTTCCATCATGCTGGTCATTGAAATCAAAACCCCGCCGCTCATGCCCTTGGCTAAATCCCGAGCGGCAGTGCGTTGAAGTGTGTCCAGCCACAGTCGCATTGAGTCCTGATGCGCTTCAGCGGTCGCTCGTTCTGCATTCCGCGCGGCTGCAGCGGCTCGGCAGGTGTCTTCTGCCTGAGCCCGCAGATGGCGGATACGTTCGTAGCGTGAGTTGAATCGTTTCATGGTGTTTCAAGAGTTGATCGGGTTGAATTGATGTCGTTGATTGAAGTGAGCAGTTTTTTGGAAAGCCAAGGTGGCATGTCCCATAAAGTACGCCAGCCTTTCCAGGCTGACTTATTCATTTTCATGTCAGGCTGGAAAGCCTGACGTACCGTCACCACGGCCATGCTGCGGCGAGTGTCTTCAGTTGCTCCTGCGTGTCGATCCATTCGGACTTTTGATTGACTGTTTGTTGTAGGAATCGTTTTGCCGCAGGCATGATTTGAACGGCCCGATCAACCTGTTGCGACGTTCCCATTTTGTATGCACCGATTTGAATCAGATCAGCAATTTCTGCATGGGTCGCCAACAATGACCGCAGTTTGGTTGCTCCCTCTTGATGCTCGTCAGTGGTGACATCGCGGAAGACTCGGCTGATGCTGGGCAGCACATCGACAGCCGGAAAATGCCCTTGAGCCGCTATTTTGCGGCTGAGGACGATATGTCCGTCCAAAATACCGCGAGCGGCATCGGTAATCGGTTCGTCCATATCGTCGCCATCGACGAGCACGGTGATCAATCCTGTAATAGCACCGACTTCACCACAACCAAGGCGTTCCAAAACGCTTGCCAACAGGGACTGCACTGACGGCGGATAGCCGCGTGATCCAGGTGGTTCGCCGAGCAACAAACCCAGTTCACGCTGTGCCATGGCGAGGCGTGTCAGGCTGTCCAGAAAGAATAAAACATGAGCGCCCTGATCGCGAAATTCTTCTGCAATCGTGGCCGCTGTCAGTACCGCTTTGATTCGCATCAATGGAGTTTGGTCGGACGTTGCCACGACAACGACAGAACGTGCCAATCCGACTTCGCCAAGACAGTCTTCAATGAATGGCCGCACTTCGCGACCGCGTTCACCAACCATTGCGATGACGTTCACGTCGGATTCTGCGGTTTTTGCAATCTCACCCATGAGCGTACTTTTTCCGACCCCGCTGCCAGCAAACAGGCCAACACGCTGGCCTCGCCCGATAGTGAGCAACCCGTCGATCACGCGCTGTCCGGTCACAAGTGGTTCGGTGATGCGAGTTCGCTGCATGGCGTCCGGGACGGTGGCTGTTTCAGCACGCCAGCGACGAACACGCAACGGTCCACCGCCATCGATTGGACGACCAATGCCATCAATGACGCGACCCAGCAGTCCACTTCCGACGGGTACAGCGCGGGCATGACCAGTGGTGGTGATTTCCAGGCCAGGCTGTAATCCAGCAGTGCTGTCGAAGCACATCAACTGTGATTCGGTTTCGTCGAAGCCGACAACTTCGGCCATCAATTGTTCGCCGGTCCGCAGACTGACGGAGCAAGTCTCGCCGACGAACGCAGGCATGTCGGCTCGCATCAATCCGCGAACGCTACGCAGTTTCCCGACGTTCCGGAAAGCGGCGGAGTGTCCCGGAAGCTGAGCCATCTCCGCGACGTTCAATCTGAGAGTCATCGAGTTTCTCCATCCATGAGCGGCGGATTTCTTCCAGCCGTGAGTGCATATCGGTCAACAGTATTCGGCGGCCAGATTCAACTCGCACGGTACCGCGAGCAATGGTTGTGTCTTTCACGCAGGACACTTCGTCCAGCTGTTTTCGACTGGCAGGATCAGTCAGTAATGTTTGAAGCAAATCATGATCAGCGGGGTTGAGTCGAACCTTGACGGATTGGTTGAGTTCCAGATGCTCGAGAGCTTTGAGAATCAAATCATCAATGGCGAACATGTCTTTCTCGATTGCGACGCCAACCAGCCACGACGCGGCGGCAGTGGCAAGTTCGACGGCGACTTCCTGCATTTCGCCGAGGGATTGTCGATGTTGCGTTTGCAGTTCAACGACAGCTTCGGCAGTGTCGGCAAGAAGTTGCTTCAGATGCGATATTTCCTCGGGATCGATTCCGCCCAGTCCTACATCCTGTGCTTTCACAACGTCGTGCGCGGAATTTGAAAGGACTGGCACAGCGCTGGATCGCGACAGCGGAGTGACACTACGATCAACAGGATTTGCAATAACATTTGCCACAGAAGATGCCTTTGGACGCTGCACTGGTGCAGGTGGCGATGCTGTTGCCGGAGTGTCGGGAATTTCCGCCGACCCATTCGCAGCGTTTGAAGTCTGCGGTAGTTTCGCGAGAGATCCAATGTCGATCTTTACAGTCTGCGCGCCGACAGTAATCGATCGTGGTGAGCGTTTAAGTTTGATTTGCATGGTGTTCATGTTACTCACTTTCCATATCGATCTTCGCAATAACTTCCGCGATGGAATCGCGAGCCTGCTGAATGCGGGTCTGCGTCACGTTTGTCATAAACTGCATTTCTTCTTCGATCGTGTGACGCGCTCGCTTCGAGAGATTTGCAAATACGGCGTCTGTAATTTCCTGTGCAGCCCCGAACAGCGCGGTGGTCAGTTTGGTGCTGTCAATTTCGCCAAGGATGCGTTGCACAACGGTCTTTGCTAGCCCAGCAATGTCGTCAAAGCGATAGATGCGAGTCAACAATGCCTTGGCCAGATCTGGGTCCTGTTCTTCGATGACTGCCAGCATTTCGCGTCGGCCTGCCTTTGGGACACTGCGCAGGACTTCAGCGACGCGATCCGCATGATTGCGAGTGTCCGGCGGATCTGCTGGCAACTGCTGAGCTCGAATGAACGTCGCCTTGGCAATACGTTCGACCAAAACTTCTGGCGCATGTTGTTCTTTGGTCATTTCCTTCATGACCAGCTTTTGATGTTCGGATTTCAGAAGACTCAGAACGTCTCCTGCGAGCTTTGCTGCGAGATTGCTCAGCAAAATTGCGCACGTCTTCGGTTGTTCTGATCCCAACGCGGAAGCGATTTGATGACTGCTCAACGTCTGCAGATCCAGCAGCGGAATTCCCGTGAGCGCTGGAGTTGCGGGCATGGGTTCTTCTTCGATTCCAGATGATTCATCGACGACCGATTTTCCGTCATTTGCATCGTCGTCTGAGGTGGCATTGATGGAATCAAACGCGCCCTTTTCTCCTGTCGTTTTTTCTTCGTTTTCCCTCTGATTGATCGAATTCGAATCCGCTGAGTCCGATCCGCTGCCGGAATCTGCGGTCTCCACTGGCTCTTTCAAGGACTTCAGAGCGAACTGAAAGAAGCAGTCAAATTCATCAAGCACCGCACGTTGGCGGCCAATCGTCGAGCGACGTGTTGCGTCAGACTGCATACCGGTGCGAAGCACTGCTGCTCGATCTGGTTCCAATCGCGACAAAACGGCTTCCGCTACGTCGTCGCCGAGTAGTTGCAGGAGTTCGAATGTTTGCCGTTCGCGATTCATTTTCCGTCCGTGGGTCGTTGTCATGATCTACGCCGCCTTTGCGGCAGATTTCGAAGAATCGGCAGACTTCAATGAATTGCCAGACTTCGTTGCCGCATTCGCGCCCGTTGCTGCAGACGGTGTGCGCAGCTGGTCGGCCATTGATATCGGTTTTCCATCCGCAGCATTGGTTTCTCGTTCATTGAGCCATGCTGTCAGGATATCTGCGACGACATCCGGATGCGCTTTTGCCTGTTCGGCAATGGCTGCCAGACGGCGAGCGTCCGCCAGCGGGATGCCACGGCCGGTGGCTTCACTAATGACAATTGGCTTCATGCGTTTCATCAGCATCATGCCAATCAGAAACGCCAACATCGCCGCCAGTCCAAGTGAAACAGACTGCAGAATGGGCTGCCATTGTTCCCAGACGAACCCTGGAATCACCGGTTCTGCCAATTCCATCGGCTCCAATTCGGCGAGTGTCACGTCGATTTGATCTTCACGAGTTTCGCTGAAACCAATTGCGCTTTTGATGATGTTCTCAAGATCCTCTTTGGTGAGGCTCACTGCTGTCGGTGGCGTGGTGGCGATTGTGTCTGCCGGGTTTGTTGTTGATGGATCGACTTTTGTAATATCAACGATGGCTGAAACACTCAGACGCAGAATGTCGCCACCGCTGTAGTTGACCTGTTCGTGAGTCTCAGGATAGATGAAGTCTTCGTTGATATCTTCGACTTTGTAGCTTCCCTGACTGTCGCTTTGAATATTGGCATCCACTGCGATGTTTGAAGCCGAACCCGCAGGGCCGACCGGCAGAAGGCGCGAGCCCTTCTGTTCGACTGAGTTTAGCTGAGTTGTGCGTTTCGCTTTGCCATCGGCATCAATTTTATTACTGGTTGTTGTGCGTTGATTGAAGTCGATTTCGGCGGAGACCACAACAGATGCCTGAACACCGCGTATGCGATTCAAGTGATTCTCGATTCGATGGACGAAATAGGCTTCCTTCTGTTGACGGTAGTTCAGATGATGCGCGAGTTGAGCTTCCATGCTACCATTGCCACCGTATTGACGTCCGTTCGTATCCGTCATTACGATGTTGTCTGTTGTCAGGCCAGGCACCGAGCCTGCAACGTTGGCAATGATTGAATTCGCAATGGTGGTGGAAATCGTTTCGCCGGCGCGTGTTTCAATTACGACCGCAGCGGTGACGGGAGATTGGTCTGTCACGAACGGACTTGGATTCGGTCGACTCACCTTGACGGTTGCCGACTGGATGCCTCGGATTTTCTTAATGGCCCGTTCAATTTGCTTTTCAAGGCCGGCAAGTCGGCGGTCTTCTTCTGCACCGGGGGAGCCTGGAAACAATCCTGCGGCCGGAACATCCGCTTCATTTTCAGGACTGATGATTGATGCTAAAGCCATTCGTGCCCTCGCGACGTCGCTGCTTGGCACAGACACTGCTGACCCCGAAAAATTCAGGCTGTAGCGGATGTTTTCGGTGTCAAGGATTCCTGCGATTTCAGTGGACTTCTGAGGCGTCAATTGTGCGGCAATGACAACATAGTCAGGCTGTGCAGCCCAGATCATCGTACCGACAATCGCCGCCACGCACGCCACAGTCGCAGCCGAAAACCCTACGCGTTGTGCAATCGTCCAGCGATTCCATAACGCCAGTAACTGGTCTCGCAGTGTCATCCAGAAAGCCATTGTTTGATCCTGAGTTCGTTTGTTGAAGTCGAGTTGCGGAGAGACTTCGTGTTCAGCCCGTTTGCAAGTTCAGTTACACCTGCATCCGCATGACTTCCTGGTATGACGCAATCAAGCGATTTCGAATCTCCATCATCAGCCGAAACGCAAGATCCGCTCGGGACGTTGTCAGTACGACGTCGTGAATACTTTCAGCTTCACCTGTCACAAGTTGCCGCACTCCGTCCTGAGCCTGCATCTGTTGCTGATCTGTATCTTTGATCAGCCCCTTAACCATGTCGGCGAACGGAATTTCGCCAGTTGTCGCTTTAGAGTCCCTGATTGGGTTTTGAAGCGACTGCGGCAGACTAACTTGATTGCTAATCGTTGAGATTGACATCAACGCATACCTCGCAGAAGAGACAATGCCTGTTCTGTCATTTGGCGAAATGTTTCAAGAGACTTCAGATTTGCCTCATACGCCCGGCTGGCTGTGACAAGATCCACCATTTCATGAGACAGATTTACGTTTGACTGTCTGACATGGCCAGTTGCGTCTGCATCGGGATGGCCCGGATCATAAATCACTTCCCCAGGAGTCTGGTCGCTGGAGATACCGACAACGGTGACTCCATTCAGACCGTTGACGCTTGCTCCTCCGCGTGGCATCCTGCCATCTGCCGACAGAACTTGATCCATCGCTGCGGCAAATGTGACCTGCTGCCGCTGATACGGACCACCCTGGGCAGTTCTTGTTGAGCGTTGGTTGGCGATGTTATTTGCTGCAACTTCCATGCGCAGACGTTCTGCGGTCAAACCGGAAGCGCTGATGTTCGTGCCGGACAAAATCTGTTTCATTGACATGGTTGGACTTCCTTTCCGATTGATTCCCGCTGAACATGACTGCGTGGTAATTTTTATTGACCCTGAATCGCGAGACGCATTTGATCCAAATATGTGCTGAGCAACTGAATGTAGGTCTGTTGCAGCATGGCGTTCTTGTTCAGATGTCCAATTTCCTGATCGATATCCACGTTGTTGCCGTCGGCTCGAGATGTCAGTCCCTGGGTGAGAACCATTTCTGGTTTGGCAGTGATCGTTGAGTTGCCGTTCGAGTTTTTGAGGCTGTTAAGTTCCTTGGCCAACTGCTCTTCAAACTCAACATCCATGCGACGGTAGTTGGGTGTATTAACGTTCGCAATGTTGTTGCTGATCGCTCGCTGACGCACTTCGGTGGCTTCAATGAGGCGACCCAACAGATCAAATTGTGAATTGAGAGACGTCATGTCGTCGGCATCGGCTGATGTCGGGGCGTTGCTGCAATCGGAATAACCGATAAATCTTGCCTCGATTGCCAAAGCCCGCTTTGGCAGAGGAGCTTCCTTCGTCGCACACGGGAAAACACTCACTCCAGAAGCAGCGTTCCTCGCAAGAGAGTATTTGGCCAGCGGAGTGTAAGTATTCTTCTTCGGGCTTTTGTTTGATCCTTAGACAAGGCGACCTCAAACCCGTGTCGCAGGAAACGCATTGCATCACAACTTCATCGCACTACAATAGTCTGCGTTGAGTAGTGAATTATAAGCAATTGCGGAGTTGATTCGTTGGCTGTAGAGCTGAAACCATTTTCCTGGCAAAGGATGATTGAAGCCGTGGAAGCAGTCCGAGAACGAGCTTTGCGAGCGACTGCAGCATTGCGTAACGCAAATATACCCTACGCCGTTGCCGGCGGTAATGCCGTGGCGGCTTGGGTCGCACGTGTCGACCGAACAGCCGTTCGCAACACTCAGGATGTTGATATTCTGGTACGACGATCGGATTTCGACGCCGTCAAAGTCGCTCTGGAAGCCGCTGGTTTTACGCACCATGAATTGATGGGCGTCGATTGCTTTATCGATGGTCCTGATGGAAGCCCGCGCAACGCAGTTCATTTACTCTACGCTGGCGAAAAAGTCCGGCCACAATATGTCACGCCGTCAGCCGACGTTTCAGAAATCGAGCACGCCGAAGACTACGACATCGTCACGCTCGAAGCACTTGTCAGAATGAAACTGAATTCGTTCCGCGACAAGGATCGCACTCACCTCCGCGACTTCATTTCCATCGGCCTTGTCGATGCGTCATGGCTGCCAAATCTCCTACCACAGCATGCGGAACGCCTGCAACAACTTCTGGATGATCCCGAAGGCTGATTTGCCTGCTTCGTTTTTTGCATCTTGCAAACGGCTTCGATCGAAAGTGCAACTCGGAACCCAAAGTCATGAAAACTGGATTCGTGTGAGTAACAAATGAGTTGCTGTTTAGGATCGCTGGAGGCGGGAGCCTCCCGAGCAGTGCATTCCAAGGCTGGAGCCATGGAACGAGAATCAACAGCCTCATTCCAAACGGCGTGAAGTCTACGCCTTGTCGGAAATGTCGCGACGACACCATCCACCTTGCCATTGAATCTTATCAACGGCCGCATAAGCGTTTTGCTTTGCATCAGCAATGGTATCCCCCAACGCTGTCACGCCGAGAACTCGGCCACCGGTGTTGACGATGTCACCATGCTTGATCGCCGTGCCTGCATGGAAAACTTTCACGTCTGGCAATGCGTCGGCGTTTTCGATGCCAGTGATCGGTCGGCCTTTTGCGTAATCGCCAGGATAACCTTCGGATGCCATCACAACACAAACGGCTGGGCGAGGGTCCCAGTCCAGCGAATCAAGTTCCGACAGTCGGCCGGTTGCAGCCAGCATGAGTACGTGAGCCAAATCGGAACGCAGTCGCATGAGAACGGCTTGAGCTTCCGGATCACCAAACCGCACGTTAAATTCAATAACTTTGGGTCCATTCCCGGTCAGCATGATGCCTGCGTAAAGCACGCCTGAGAACGGATTGTCGTCAACTTTCATGGCGTGGATCGTTGGAATCAGGATGCGTCGAATAACGTCATCCATAATGGCTGGCGTGACCGCCGGGGCAGGGCAGTACGCACCCATTCCGCCAGTATTCGGACCGCGATCATTGTCGTAGGCCCGTTTGTGATCCTGAGCAACATCAAGCGGCACAATCGTGTCGCCATCGACGAGTGCCAGAATGCTGGCTTCGGGGCCGACAAGACATTCTTCGATCACGACCTGCATGCCAGCCTCGCCGAACATGCGATCCTGCAACATCGTCTTCACGGCGGCTCGCGCTTCCGCGCGGTTTGCGCAGACACTGACGCCTTTGCCAGCAGCCAATCCATCCGCCTTGATCACCAGCGGCTGCTCTTCGCATTCATCGATATACTGCATCGCCTCCGGCATACGGTTGAAGACAGCAAAATTGGCGGTCGGGATATTTGCTTTTCGCAGCAGCTTCTTGGTAAAGACCTTGCTGCCTTCAAGTCGCGCGGCTGCGGCGGTGGGACCAAACACGTTGAGTTTCTGCCGCTGGAATTCATCAACAATACCCGCCACGAGCGGCGCTTCGGGGCCCACGATGGTTAAGTCGATCTGGTTTTCTTTGGCGAACTTCGCCAGTCGCATGATGTCATCGGCTGGAATGTTCACGTTCTCAGCATCCATCGCCGTGCCTGCGTTGCCAGGAGCGCAATAGATTTTCTTAACCAGCGGCGACTGACTGAGTTTCCAAGTCAAAACGTGTTCACGACCACCAGAACCGACGACAAGAATTTTCATTGAACAATATGTCCCGTGGATTGCGCTGACAAACAGCGACTGCATCAAAACAAAAAACTCGCGGCAGGTTACCGCGAGTTTAATGTGATTTCGAACCAGTATCAGCAGTGTCCTGATTTTTGGATCAGGTGACAGGAGCCAACTCAGGTTTCAGAATAAATGGAAACACGCGTACGGCAGAGCCGGGAGCGTGCTGTTTCTTGTATGCCAACTGAGCTGCTCGGTCAGCCGCAAACTGCAGACGGATGAATTCCAATCCGCAGAATGCATCGATATCCGCTTCCGCAGCAACGTCAGCAAACATTTCACCAGCGGAGGCAGCATGACGCCGAACTCCGTGAATACTGCGTTCGCGAACTTTCACACCAGCGGCCGCTAGCTTGATGAGTCCCTTCAGGAACCGGCCGACCGTCGTGTCTGCACCGGAAACGCGCCACAGGCGTTCCCATTATTCGTTAGCTTCCCAGTAAAAACCGAGATTGAAGTAGTCGAGTCCCAGAAGATAGTTTCGATTTGAAGGCCATGTTTCTGTGCTTAACGCACGTGGGCCCTGGCCTGGGGCATGTTTGCGACCGTGACTGTGTCCTTTCGGGTCTCTGATGGGGTGGGGCATCCCGGAACCGGGATAATACGTGTAGGTTGGCAGCGCTCCTGAGGGATAGAAACGCTCTGGATCGGCTTCTGGTGCCGTAATCATGTGGCTAAGACTCCAATGGCTAGGGGTCAAGAATCTGGTTGCTCCGCGGAATCGTACGCAGAGGCTTCGCTTTCGAATACACGCGGAACACGTATTCGTCACGACTCCAGGCCCCTGGCGATATCAAAACATGAACATATAAACAGTCATCTAGACATTCACGGTTTCGATTGGGACGAATTTACATCTTTTTCTGGCAATTTCGAGTACTTCTTGCCCTGATTGGACCAGATTCCGGAGGGTTGCTGTTTTGAGGCACACTGTTCGGGGTAGACGGATTTGTTGACTCATTTGCCGCAAGGTCACAACTGATACGAAATGTGTGCATTTCTTCGAACAGCAATGGAAGTAGATGACGTCGCGGCTTCAGCATAAGGACTGTCGGCAATTCGACATTGCTCGGATGTACCCCTTGCGTCTAATGTATGCAAACAAATGAATACTTCCGGGAAAGGAGACCGTGATAATGTGGAGGCAAATTGCCTACCTGGGCTGGATCTGTTTGTGCGGCGGATTCGACAGCACCGTCCCGCCAAACTCAAATCCGGTCCAAATTGAGATCGTACCGATTGACGCTCCAACAGGACAGCAGTTGACACACGCCTCAAACGAAGAGCCGCTGCGTCTGGCCATGAAATACGGCGTGCAGCTCGCAAATCCTTATCACCCACGCTGCTACCTGGGATGTGACGGAGAGCAACTCTTCTACTGGTTCTTCAATAATTCACAAATCAAGACAATCAGCGGCGACTTGCAGGAGGAGTTTCTGGTCCAACGTGTGAAAACAACCGGGAAGACCACCTTCAGTTCGGCAGTGCCAAAGAGAATGTTCACCGTGGAAGCAGTGAAACTCAAAAACGGGCGGTCCACCATTCCCGATCGACACTGGGGCGAGGTTTCTTTGCAAGTGCCAGCCAAGTTCAACACGGAGTTTGAAATTGGAGTCGGCAGCGCTCCCTCCCTTCTCAGTGGAAACAAATGGCCATTTCCGACCCGTGGCAAAATTCTGGGTTCTTCCGACGACCCAACACTATATGAACAAGTTCAGTTTCGACATGCTCACCACTGGACAATGAACTTAGAGATCGAGTCACCACGAGTCGGTACGTTCTCCTTCAGCGTTCCAGATGCGGACATTAAAATCTCTGGCAGCATTGCTGACCTGACAACGCATTCTGGATTCGGGAAAATCATTCCGGGTAAAGGAGTCGGAACACTGGTCCTTGGCGTTTCTTCGTTGATCGACGTGAAGAGAATTCTAGGCACACCTTCCAGGACCGAGGAATGGTCCAAACTGAACAAGAGCGTTCTTTTCTTCCAAAACGGCATGATGACAATTTGTGATTCCGATACTTACTTGCTCACCAGTATCGGACTATCACCACCATTTGCCGGTACGACCACTGGAGGCTTGCGGCCCGGTTCAACAAAGGAGGAGGCCGAATCCGAATTCGGCCTT
This sequence comes from Planctomycetaceae bacterium, assembly GCA_041689695.1. GTDB lineage: Bacteria > Planctomycetota > Planctomycetia > Planctomycetales > Planctomycetaceae > SXXK01. The sequence continues at coordinate 12,641 of JBDNFT010001218.1, forward strand.
CTCCAAGCTGGAGACACAAGTCGTGGCCACGGTATAACCATTTATTGCGGGCCCAAGGGTTACGTCGAATCGATCCTGTTGGTATTACCAGAAGCCAACCCGGCATCAAGTCAGAGTTTGGGACAAGGTCTATATCAACCGCAGAGCCTGAAGAGCATTCTGCGATAATGTCTAACAGAAGGCATAAATCTGTTCACAGACACCCCTAACAAAACCTAGAAGCCTTTGTCCCAAAGGTACCTGTGCCATACAAGAACCTGCGATCAGCAAAAGACTAACGCACGAAGGGCGCATTATTTCGCATCGATCCCTAAGGACTTGCCGGCTGGGAATTTCCCGGATCGGGAAAAATATGTGACTCGGCTTCGCGAGCGAGTCGGTCCAACGCTTCTTGAATCTCCCGCGCTGCTCGCTC
>JBDNFT010001219.1:0-5477 GCA_041689695.1 Planctomycetaceae bacterium
CAGTGCAAGAACAACCTCAAGCAGTTGGGGCTGGCAATGCATAACTACGAAAGTACTTATACGATGTTTCCTCCAAGCCGCATCAATCTCAGCGGCCCTACGTTTCAGCAGACGTGGAACGTCATGATCCTGCCATATATCGAACAGTCGAATATGTACGCCAGGTACAACTTCAATGTGAACTGGTTCAACCCAGTGAACGACGCGATCACAACCACTCAACTGCCTGCATTCGTTTGTCCCTCAACTCCGGATACGCGAAAACTTCCGACCTCTGCGTTGTACTCATTATTGACATCCGGGGCTCGGTCGGATCAACCGATCTTCGGATACATTGATTACGGGTCAATCAACGCAGTTCGCAACGCCTTTATCGTTTCCAGCGGAATGCCTTCCATTGGAACGAAAGACGCGATGGGTTGCCTGGGACGCGGGCCGGGAGGAACTCGTATCCGCGACATCACCGATGGTACGTCGAATACAATTCTGCTTGCGGAAGATGCTGGGCGTCCGACTCAGTACATCGGTCGACGCATCGGTTCCAATCCACGAGTGGGGAATGATGCATTTGGTACTCAGTTCACCGCTGACGGCTGGGGCTGGGCAGACATCAACGGCGGGTTTAGTGTTGACGGTGCAAACACCGCTGGTGTTCAGAATAATACAAGCGGCAGCGGAACAACAACAATCGTCGGCACATGTTCGATGAACTGCACGAATGACAGTGAGATGTATTCATTCCACGTGGGCGGTGTGCAGACACTGCTTGCCGACGGGTCAGTGCGATTCCTGAGCGAAAACATGTCCGGTGCCACCTTGGCTGGGCTGATTACGCGTCAGGGCGGAGAAGTTCTCGGCGAATTCTGATGGAATCCGTATCCCGCGACTTTCGCGAAGGTCGCTGATACTCGATGAATAATCGTGATAAACCCCAAAGGGTGTACCGACCAGGATCTGGACGGTATGCCCTTTTTTTATGGAGTCCTCGGACTCAGGGAACTACTTCGGCAAAAACTGCCGAAGGTGAGTGCTGCACGCATTTAATGCGTAATGGCATCTTTGCGATCATTGCTATTCGCCCGCAGCCTCAGCCAACTGTCGGTCCCATATTGACCGTCTGCTACTTGAGCGGCACAGTCCACTGGTTTTGTGTCTGAGCTGTCGATTTCAAGCTCCGGCGATCAAGATCATGGAGGATCTATGTTTCTCATATTGCGCCCATTGAGGCTGTTGTTCAAAGCCCTGGTGATCGAATCAACTCCCACACAAATGTCGTATGGTCTCGCACTGGGCGTATTGCTCGGACTGGTTCCCAAGGGAAATTTGTTGGCCATCGTCCTGGGCTTCTGTGTCGCAGCGACCCGAGTCAACCTCGCGATTGTTGCCTTTGCCGCAGTGGCCGTCACATTCGCATCGTCCTGGCTGGATTCAACATTCGATCAGGTCGGCGTCTATGTCCTGGGGCAACCGTCGCTGAGAAGTTTTTGGGAAGCGGTTTACGACACGCCGATGATGCCGTGGACGGACTTCAATAACTCCATCGTCATGGGTAGCTTTATCTGCGGCCTGTTGCTGATCTGGCCGGTGCATCGTGTCAGTCGCCCTGTCTTTCAGAGGTATTCAGAATCTTTGGCGCGACATCTTCGAGACTGGCGGATCACAAAAATTCTGCTGGGGGCGGAATGGGCTGATCGATTTGGCTCTGTTGATGCCTGATACTCGTTCCCGTTCAGGGACATGCTCCGTTTGATCTTTGAACATCGAGACGCACCATGCGATGGTCCTTTATTATTCCTCGGTTCATTATCGTTGGCCTGCTGTGGGGCTTCCTGGTCTATGGCGTTGATCCATTGCTGCGCTATTCGACCGTGCAATCAGTCCAGACCGTCACAGGCGCAAAAGTCGATGTTGCAAAATTGCAGACGACGTATTTTCCACCGTCATTTTCTATCAAAGGTTTGGCTCTCGCCAGTGTCAGCCGACGTGGTAAAAACATGGCGGAATTCGATGAGTTCCATGTCAAATTCGAACCGCATGCACTTTCACGCAGGCGGTTTGTGGTCGAAGATGGCCACATTGACGGACTGCGCTTTGATACGGATCGTAATGATGACGGACAGCTTGAGATGACTGAAGAGCCGGAACCTGAGAGTAGCGAACCATCCTGGGTCACTGAAAAACTGACCGAACTTGGCGACGAGTGGCTTTCCAATATGGAAGCGCAGATCAAAACTCAAATCGATCCGAACAACCTGGAAACGTACCGCCTCGGCACAGGCGTCTATGAGAAATGGGACGCTCATTTCAGGGAACTCGTTCAACGCGGAAAAGACTTTGAGCCACGCGCCAAAGCTCTGAAGACCGATTTCGAAAACGCCAAAAAGGGAGACACGCTGAGTCAGATTGAGCAGTATCTCGCAGTCGCTCAGGAAGCGGAAGTCCTGGCCCGCGATGCACAAGCGTTTCGGATCGACTTGACAGGTATTAAGCCCGAGGTTCGCGAGGATTTTCAGTTGCTGAATGCCGCTCGTCTGCGGGACCAGGAAAAGGTCAAACACACGCTGCAACTGTTGAAACCAGATCCGCGTCGCATCTCTGAAGCTCTGCTTGGGAATACGATGTATCTGCGAATTCAGGAGATCCTGAGTTGGGTCGAATTGATTCGCGAGTATCAGCACGGGCTTCAGGATCAGATTGAACCGCCGCGCAGGCCCGGTCATGATTTTGACTTTTGGGCGGGGAATCCATCACCCGATTTCCTGTTAAAGAGCATGCGACTGACCGGGACGATATCTGTCAACAGTGAATCTGTTCCGTTCAAAGCCGTGCTTTCAGATGTGACCGAAGATCCCGTGCTGCTGGGTCGACCATGTGTGATGAAGTTGGTTGCAGCAGGCTCGCGCCCATTGAATCTGAAAGTCACGTATGATGCTACGAAAGAGACACCGGTCGCGGAAATGCTGGCCGACTTCCGCGACACAAATGCTATTCCGATTCGCGCAGGCAAGACTGGCAAAGCCTGCCTGCACGCCGTGCTGAATGATGTGTCCTGGCAGAGTCGACTGGTGCTCGTGGACAATAGAATTGAAGGGCACCTGGCCATCGATTCCCGCCTCGACGAAATGGCCTTCACTGCCGACAAAGATCTCCGGCCGGAGATTGTTGAAGGCGTCAACGAAGCCTTCAGTCATCTGCGAACATTGAACGCATTGGTGCAGATTTCCGGCACACTTCGTGAACCGCACATTGAACTGGATTCAGATGTCGGCGAACAGGTTGCCGAAGGCGTGAAGGTTGCTTTCGCACATCAATTGGACATTGCCAAAGCAAAAGTGATGACTGAGGTGACGGAGTATGCAGACGAACAGATTCAGATGCTGACGAGCCGCTTTGCAGGCGAATACAACAAATTGCTGGAGGATAATCAGGAATTGATTTCAAAAGCGAAGGAGGTGCAGACGCTGGTGGCAAGTCTGCGATCCGGCAGTGTGGACCCGCGAAGTCTGGTGAAGCAAGTCTCCAATTCCAGCCTGATCAAAGATAAGGATCGGGCAAAAATTGACGGAGTAATGGGGCAAGTCGATGCGGTGCTGGGTGGCCAAATTCCACCCTCACTGCAAAAGAAGATTCCTGCTTTCCCGGGCAACTTGCCATTGCAACCCGGCATTCTGCCAATTCAGTCTGGCAATTTGCCGCAGCAGTTGGGAAGTTTTAAATCATTGCTGCCCACAAGACCAAAGCAAAAATTGACGGAACCAAAGACAAAGCCCTGAAGTTGTCACCGTTTTGCCGGTGCAGCAGGGAGATTAGACGTGAGAATCCTGGTTGTTGACGACGATAAAATGGTACAGCAGGTCTGCGAGGGCATGCTGCATGCGCTGAATCATCTTTCGATTGTCGTAAGCGATGCGACCGCTGCAATTCAACATCTGACCGAATCGTCGGCACCATTCGACTGCATCATTCTTGACAACGGTTTGCCTGGTTTGAGCGGCCTGGAATTGCTGGCTGTTCTGCGAGAACGGAACATGAATATCCCAGTAATTCTGATCTCCGGTGCGCCACCAATAGCGCAGGCCAACGAAGCTGTCGCAGACTGTTCCCAGTTCGAATTTCTTGCCAAGCCGTTTACGTTTTTGGATCTGAAAATGGCGATCGAACGAAGTCAGGGTTAAGCGTATCGGGAGCCGCTGCGTCGAATCCCGGAACTTAGAATTTATCCTGAAATAATTTCCGCATTGGCCGTAGGATGGACTTCCAGTCCGTCCGAAAAATGACGGACTGGAAGTCCGTCATACATTTTGAATCCCGCATTTTGGTTCAGCGTCACTTTTCCGGCAGCTTCGCGACTTCGATGCTCAAGTCTTTCAGTTGACGACTATCCACCGGAGCCGGAGCTCCTGTCAGGATATCCGCAGCTTTTTGCGTCTTCGGAAACGCGATCACGTCGCGAATGTTATCGTCGCCTGCCAGCAGCATCACCCAGCGATCCAATCCCAAGGCGATGCCCGCATGTGGAGGCGCACCGTAGCGAAGAGCTTCCAGCAGAAAGCCGAATCGCAGTTCCGCTTCTTCCGGCTTGATATTCAACAGATCAAACACCATCTGCTGAACTTCAGGATCGTGAATACGCACGCTGCCGCTCGCTGCTTCGCAACCGTTGACGACAAGGTCATAACTATCCGCGCGAACTTTACCGGGATCGGTTTTCAGGTATTCAGCATCTTCCGGATTTGGCTGGCAGAACGGATGATGTTCGGCGTCGTATCGATTTTCATCGGCGTTCCATGTGACGAGCGGAAAGTCGAGGACCCACTGGCACTGGAACTGTTTTGGATCGTACAGATTCAGCTCTTTGCCCAGGCGATTTCGCAACGCGGCCAGCGCGGAATTTGTCACCTTCGGTGAATCGGCCACGAACAACAGTAAGTCGCCGTCCTTACCGTCCATCATCGTCAGGATCTGTTGCTGTTGTTCTTCGGTGAAGAATTTAACGATCGTCGATTCCAGTTTTTCACCGACGACCTTCATGTACGCCAGGCCCTTGGCACCGAAGTCGCCGACATAGTTTTTCAGATCAACGTCCAGCAATCGCCGGCTATATTTGTCAGCCGCACCCTTCGCATTGATGCCGCGAACTCGGCCACCGGAACTCATCACACCCTTGAACACGCCAAAGTCGCAGACGGACGCGACAGCGCCTATGTCAACGATCTCCAGGCCGAATCGCAGGTCCGGCTTGTCGCTGCCGTATTTTTCCATCATGTCGCGATATGTGTATCGCGGCAACGGAATCTGAACATCGACTCCACGAACTTTTTTCATCACGTGCGCGATCAAGCCGTCGATGGTGCTAAGAATGTCGTCACGTTCGACAAACGCCATTTCGACGTCGATCTGAGTGAACTCGGGCTGCCGATCCGCTCGCAAGTCTTCATCGCGGAAACAGCGAGCGATCTGGTAGTAGCGATCGAATC
>JBDNFT010001220.1:0-6903 GCA_041689695.1 Planctomycetaceae bacterium
AGCCATCGCCGAAGATGCAGATCTCGCTGTGGCAGGAACACAACGGGGGCAGATCAAGCTCTACGATCTGCAGCAGAAGAACGGGGCTCCGATTTCAATTACGGATGCACATGACCGTGAAATTGTGGCGTTGACAATGACACCGGACGGACAAACTCTCGCCTCTGGATCGGCTGACGGAGTTCTCAGAATCTGGCGGCGGCGAGACGAAACGTTCGAGCTGCTTTACGAACTGACGAACGTGCGAACACCTGTCGTGATGTTGAAACTTTCGCAGAGTGGCAATAAGTTATATCTGCTGAGAAATGGCGAACGCGGCGTTCGACGCATCGATCTTCAGCAGCTCCATCGCCATTTTTTCCACATGGGAATCGGCTGGGTAGAATAGTTTAACGTGTATTCACAACCCGAAAAGTAAGTGAGGGATAGAGTTTTTGCGTTTCGGCGACCTACCAACAAATCCCTCGCTGACGCTTTGGGGTTATGATAATTACGACTTTTTTCAACCAATTTATCACACGAGACTTCAAAGAGCGCAACTTCAAAACTCACGCTTCGGGTTACGATGAAATCGACAGCCAGCAAGGGGGAGAAAGGGACATGCGAACGATCCCCGATGAAGGCATTATTCCTGACCGCGCAATATAATCGCCGCTGCCAATCAACAATTGGCGATTCCGCACATGGGAAAACCGTCACCGTTGAATCGGTGGGAATGTCGCGTCCTGCTGAGTAAACTGTGTCGGCTATGACACAGAACTCTACTTCGTACAATGAAATCTACCAGGCCACAGATCGCGTCAATGCGTTGTTGCTTTCGAAGCGTAATGAACACGGCTGGTGGACTGGAAATCTATCCACGTCGGCGCTTTCAACAGCGACGGCTGTGATGGCATTGCATAAGGCTGTGACGGCGACGTCGGATGAGACTCAGCGACTTCGATGGCAGCGACTGATGGATGGCGGATTGAAGTGGCTCGCCAAACATCAGAATTCCGACGGAGGCTGGGGCGATACGGTTTTGAGTATCAGCAATATCTCCACGACGATGCTGGCACACGCTGTCTTTCGTGTGAATTCGGCGACGCAGTGGGATGCCGCAATTGCCTCGTCTGCCGACTACATTGCGAAAGCTGGCGGCGTTGACGCCGTGATTAAGCGATATGGCAAGGATCGAACGTTTTCGGTTCCGATTCTGACCCATTGTGCGCTGGCGGGAATCGTGGATTGGAAGAACGTCATTCCGCTGCCGTTTGAACTCGCCTGCGTGCCGCATCGATTGTATGCGGCCGTGAAGATGCCGGTTGTGAGTTATGCTTTGCCGGCGTTGATCGCGATTGGACAGGTGATCTTCAAACATCAGGGACATTGGAATCCCGTGATGCGACTTATTCGGCACAAAGCGATTGGACCTTCGCTGAGAGTGCTCCAATCCATTCAGCCACCGCATGGCGGATTTCTCGAAGCGACGCCGCTGACAAGTTTCGTGTGTATGAGTTTGCTCGGATGTGATTTGTTTGATCACGTTGTGACTCAGCGATGTTTGCAGTTTATCGAGGCGTCAGTGCGTGAAGATGGCAGTTGGCCGATTGATACGAATCTTACGACGTGGGTGACGACGCTGAGTGTGAATGCGTTGGGCGAGCGGCATGGCGTTGGTTCATTGAGCGATGGTGCTTCAGCCGATGTTGAAGTGTACCGGAGGGCTGACGCCCTGCCGCTCGCCGGGTTGTCGGCCATCCGCAATTGGTTGCTGAATCAACAATACAAAACGATTCATCCATATACTCATGCGGCACCAGGCGGATGGTCGTGGACCGATCTTCCCGGCGGTGTTCCGGATGCCGACGATACTCCCGGAGCCATGCTGGCCTTGATGAACCTTCGCGGGCCGGATGAAGCGTTCTCGGAGGACGAGATTTCGTCGCTCAAAGCGGCGGCGATTTGGTTGCTCGATCTTCAAAACCGTGACGGTGGCTGGCCGACGTTTTGCCGCGGCTGGGGAACATTGCCGTTTGATCGCAGTTCATGCGATCTGACCGCTCATGCTTTGCGAGCCCTGCATCTGTGGCTGAAGCGAGTTCCGACCACAGAAGCTGCGTTGAGATTGAGGACTGAAAAGTCTATGCGGCGAGGAATTTTCTTCCTGCAAAACGTCCAAAGACCCGATGGAACGTGGTTGCCGCTATGGTTTGGGCACCAATTCAACGAAGACGACGAGAATCCTCTGTACGGGACGTCGCGAGTGGTCCGTGCTCTCGGTACGATAGGCGAAGAATCCTCGGACTGCTGTCAAAAGGCGGTTCGCTGGCTTCTGGAAAATCAGAATGACGACGGTGGCTGGTCGGCTCGTCGTGGGCTGGAAAGTTCGGTCGAAGAAACAGGCTTGGCATTGGACAGTTTAGTGTTGCTCAAAAAGGGGTCAGGTACCGTTGCCGGAACGGCCCGGAGGGTGCTCAGCACAACGGTACCTGACCCCTTTTTGAGCAACGCCATTGACCGAGCGGCTCTGTGGCTCGCTGTCAGGGTGAATGAAGGCACAGTGGATCGGCCAACTCCGATTGGCTTCTATTTTGCCAGACTCTGGTATTTCGAGGATCTTTATCCCATCATATTCGCGGCAGCCGGGTTAAACCGCTGGCAAGAGTGTGCGGAAATGTAACACTTTCCATATTCGTCCATCCCGCCTGAATCTAAATCAACCTACCGAAATCTCGCTCCAGTTGGAGAGTACCTCAGTGTCAATTGCTCCCGTCGAAAAAGACATCACCGAAGACTCTCACATGGTCGTTGAAAATCGCGATGCCGTACGACGTTCACAATCTGACGTTCAACGTTTTGACGATGACGACGATCCAGCACCAGTGCGCAAAAAGGGTAAACGCCGCAGCACGACGCATTTGAAAGCCGTGCCGGATACACTGGAACTGCGTGAGAAAGTCAAAGCCGCCGCCGAAGAGTACGCAAGGTCACTTGATCGCAGCCGCGCGTTTACAAGAAATGAACTGGAGCATCATGGACGGGCGCTGCTGGATCAGATGGGACTGCCGGAGAAGTATCTGGGCTTTTCGATGGTGATGGTCGGCAACTTTTTCTGGAAGCAGCAGTTCCTCGCGATTCCTTTCAATCGACGCATGTTATTGTTGCCGCACTGCTTAAAACATGCGGAAGGTTGTCCCGCTGAATACACACAATTCGGACTCGACTGCGAACGCTGTGGAGCGTGCTCAATCGCGGACTACAAAGTCAAGGCCGAACAACTTGGATACAAAGTACTGGTCGCCGAAGGGTCGCCCGTTGTTCTGAAGATTATCGTCTCCGGATACATCGACGGTATTCTTGGGGTTGCCTGTTTGAATGTGCTCGAAAAAGCCATCGATAAAGTCCTGATTGCCGGCGTGCCTTCATACGCAGTGCCTTTGCATTCGGGCGATTGCCTGAATACAACGCTCGACGAAATCTGGGTCTGGGACGTGTTGGACAAGTACGAACCTTTGCCGGAAAAGCAGACAACCAGCTACATCCCGCTGATGCGTGCGTCTGCAAAAATGTTTGAATCGGACTTCGATCGCTTGTTGCCGCGTGTGCGGACGAAGGACGAATCACGTCAGAATTCACCGGTCGCGTTCACTGAAAATATTGCCTACGAATGGCTCAGCAAAGGCGGCAAACGATTCCGTCCGTTCATTACGCTGGCGGCGTGGCATGCAGCGTCGTCGGACACTTCGGCGATGAACATCGGCAACGAGACGCCGGAGATTTCCGACGCTGTCGCACGTGTTGCCATGGCGATTGAAGCGTTCCATAAAGCATCGCTGGTTCACGATGACATTCAGGATGATGATCAGTATCGTTATGGACGCGAGACCTTGCATCGGCAGCATGGAGCTGGCCATGCGATCAACATCGGCGACTATTTGATTGGACTGGGCTATCGATTGATTCATGCGGCTCGTGAACTCAGCCCTGAGGTTGCAATTGATGTGCTCAACAGTATGTCGATCGCTCATATTCGTTTGTGTGATGGGCAGGGTGCGGAGATGGCGTTTCAGACGTCGCCCGACTGGAACCTCACACCGCTCGATGCGTTGCAGATTTATTCGCTGAAGACGTCGCCTGCGTTTGAAGCGGCGTTGTACGCCGGCCTGCGAATGGCCAATCATCCGTTGGCCAACACTGACCTGGTGCCTCAATTCTGCCGTCACGTCGGAGTTGCGTTCCAGGTGTTGAATGACCTGAAGGATTGGAGCGGCGACACGGACAACAAATTAGTCGCTGGTCAGGATGCATTGGCCTTGCGGCCAACATTGCTGTTAGCGTTGGCATTGAAAGATGCCAACGAACAGCAGAAGTCTGAGTTGCAACAAATTCTGGCTGAGACTTCCACTGGCCCCGCGAACCAAAAACGTATTGACCGGCTGCGAGAAATCTTCAAAGCATGTGACGTGTTTGACAAAGCCGAGTTTTACGTCGAGCGATCCCGCGAAAAGGCTGAAGCATTGGTCGCTGGCGTTGAGGACGAGCAGATTCGCAACCTGCTGCAGTTCTTCATCGAGAATGTACTGGCGAAAGAATTGCCACCAACGCCGCTCGAAGAAATGGGGACGGTTGTGGTGCCGCTGGGCAGCAGATCGCTGTCGTCGCAGTTATCTGTCGTGTCGGAACCGATTGAACTGAAAGTTCCTGAATTGAGTGCGACGTGATTTCCGAAAGCAAAGGCGAGCGGTTGGGCGTCAGCCCACCGGTACAATGCCGCTCACTTTGTGAATCTCGCAGTTTTTCACAGGACAATTTGGGACAGGACGATTCACTTGCGACTCATCGTCCTGTCTCAAATCGTCCTGTCAAATGCGATTCAGCGGTTTGCTCAAGGAGCAGCAGCATCAAGCTCACGTTGTAACTGAGCCGCCTCGGCGATTCGCCCGGATTTCTTCAGAGCACCAATCGCTTCATTCGTGCACGCCAGAGTTGTGGGTGGATCAAGCGGTGCCACAAGCGGCATCCAAAGCAGGCTTGTGCTGGCGTTGTCGTAGTCATGAACTGCCAGCAGCGCGCGACCGATGATGAATTCAGGGCCGGATCGCTGGCGTTTGTCAAAATCTCGTACTCGCTGCATCCAGCCTTCGGTTTCTGATGCGCGGATACTCTCAGGATGCAGCAATCGAAGTCGCCACAGTTGTGATTCAGCGAGTTGCTGAATCGCCGCACGAGGGCCGGTTTTCAATGTCTGCAAAACGACCGCCGCCGCTGTTTCGTGCATCGGATCCTGCAGAAGTGCCGATGCTGCCACCAATTGCCGGAGCAGCGATGGAGATTTCAAATCATTGAGGCTGGCGCTGGCTCGATGTTCCGGCGCAAGTCGTTCGTCCCAAACCAGCGGCAACAGGTTGAGATGGCGTGTGTTTGGATCATGCTCGTAAATGTTTTCAACGACTTTGATGCATTCATCAAACCTGCCTGCCGCTCGCAACGCTTCGGCCTGCGATGCCTGGATTTCCCGCACAACCCATTCGCGTGGTTCGGTTGTTTCTGCGATTGACAGTGTATCAATTGCACGTGTCCATTCGCGATTTTGGATGTGGCGGAGACCTTCGTCAAACGCGGCAGTCTTGCCAAATTGAAGGGATTCGATATCGCGCAGTTTGTAGACTTCAACCGCATTACCGCCGCGTCGCAGGACGACGGATTGTCCGGCGAGGTCTTCGATGACGCCGGGGATGGATTTCGTGCGTTGCGAATCGCCATCGCGAATGACGATCTGGTCAGTGGTTGTGAATGGCAGGATCAAGGGTGTGTCCTGCGCGAAACATCCGGACGAAACGAAAAACATCGCAGTGAGTACGACGCTATTTCGCAGGACGGGGCTCCAGTCCCGTCTGGATATGTTCACGTCTGGACGGGACTGGAGTCCCGTCCTACGGTCTGATTTATGGTTTACGCACGGCATCTCGAAACCTGAATGGAATGTATTCGCGGGTCTGAAACTCCTGCATGTATTGCAGATATTCCGGTGTGGATGGCTGACTTTCGTCCGGAGCGATCGGATACTTTGTCATCGCTTTGAATGGATACGGTTCGGACGATTGTCCGTAGACTGTATTCAAATCCGCGTCCTTATCCCAACCGACATTGTAAAGCACAAAGTCACGTTTCCAGCCAGCAGGCGGAGGCGATGTGGGCATTGCGAACGAAATCGTCAGCTCATCTCCCGGCCCCATGACAACCATCTGATCATCCTGCGATTCGAGCAACGTGGTCGTCGCACCGTAACGGGTGAATCGTCCCATCATCTCGTTCCAGCGGGGTTCGGTTGAGACGGAATCGTAGTCATAGCTCTCCGGCGCATGGCCGTCGCGGAACAATGCGTTGTCGGCGTAGACGCGGTGCGAGAAGCCTCGATAGTGAAGATCCGCAGATTGAAGTTCGCAAGCCTGCGAGGCTGTTTCGGCGTCGGATTCGTTGACAGTGAAAAATGCCTGATCCCAATACAGCTCCATACCCGAACGAATACGGATGCGATAATCATCTGACAAAAATGTGTCAGAGATATCGATCACCATGGCCTTTGTCTTGCCGCTTGGAAATCCGATGAAAGGCCGAACCATTTGCCATTCACCCTTTGCATTGATGACTTCAAGTGATGGTGGTGCAGGTGGATCAATTGTCGGATTTTGTACAATGGCCTGGTTCAGTGATGTGTCGGTTGGAAACACCCAGCCCAGCAGAAACAACCGCACATTGTCCGGCTTTCTTCCGTCAGCATCACTGAGTTTTCCGAGATCAAATTCCATCGTCCATTCATCGACGACTCCTTGCATGATGCGTCCGGAAAATGGCTGAACGTAGTTGCCGTCCATTGACGTCAATCCCGGAAGCAAGTCACGGCCCAGCCCATCATGAGCG
>JBDNFT010001221.1:0-6119 GCA_041689695.1 Planctomycetaceae bacterium
CACTGCCGTTTTCGAAAGACTGAATGTTTTCGCAAGGCATGCAACGCTTTCGCCCGCAAGTGAGCGACTGAGCAACAATTCATTCCGCTCTGGCTCGGAATTCCAAGCAAGTCGAGATCCTGCCATTACTTGCGGAACGAGTGACGCAGCACCTCCGGAAATGGAGATTCCGGCCAAGAAGCTCCGCGCGGCTAAATCTTCAAGATTGTTATTTTTTGTGTCAAACAGAGTGTTAACGTTAACCATGACTAGCTCCCTTGCTTATCTAACTGCAGAAAGTTGGCAGATATCTCTTACAACGTTCGCCGCTCGATCATGGCGAACAATTCAACCAGCAGCGTCAAATTGACTGTTCGCATCCACGGAACCCTGTTATGCAAATGCCGATCCATTTCCACCGAGAAGTTCTTCTCAGCCACAACTTCAGCGTCTCGCCTTGACAAGAACCCGTCTCGCACTCGATTCACCGGCAAAATTCGCTCACAGTGACACGGAATTGTCAGATTTCCCGTTAGATAGCACACATTTCAATACATTTTCCCCAAGATACTGTTCAAAAAAACAGTAATCGAGCCGCAGCCGCAATTTTTGATTACGCAAATTCCGCCGGTTATTCCGAGCTCGATTGTAAATACGTAAATGAAGGACGCAGAGATTACAAAAATGTTCGGCAAATCTGCTTGAGTACGAATTTACCCAAGGGATGCGAAACGTATCCAGAAAAAAAGGCTGCTCAGTGTTGCCACTGAACAGCCCGGGAGGATTGATCGCAAGGATTACTCCCAACGACCAGCAGTGACTCCCAATCCAGACATCCATCCACTTCGCGGATGAACCGATCAGATTCGGGACGTCTGGCTTCAATCAGACTTTAACCGCCTTTACAGTGCGGATGATTTCTGCGGCAACCTTGTATGGGTCCGCGTTGGAGGCAGGGCGACGGTCTTCCAGCCAGCCCTTCCAGCCATTCTGCACAGTGGCCACTGGAATACGGATAGATGCCCCGCGGTCGGACACGCCGAAACTGAACTTGTCGATCGTCTGGGTTTCGTGCTTGCCTGTGAGTCGCAAGTGGTTGTCGGCACCATAGACCGCTATATGCTCTTTTACGCGAGGCGCGAATCCCTGACAGATTTTTTCGTATGTTTCTTTGCTGCCGCAAGTACGGAGCGTCGTATTCGAAAAGTTCGCGTGCATCCCGGAACCGTTCCAATCCGTGTCCCCAAGTGGCTTGCAATGCCAATTGATCGACAGGTCATATTTTTCAGCAGCTCGCTCCAGCAGATATCGAGCAACCCAGACCTCGTCACCAGCGCGCTGAGCGCCTTTGGCGAAAACCTGAAACTCCCACTGGCCGGTGGCGACTTCAGCATTGATCCCTTCAATGTTGATCCCAGCCTGAATACACAGGTCAAGATGCTCTTCGATCAAGTCGCGGCCAAACGCATTCTTGGCACCGACTGAGCAGTAATACGGCCCTTGAGGAGATGGGTAGCCGCCCACTGGAAATCCCAGAGGAAGATTGGTCTCGCGGTCCCACAGGAAATACTCTTGCTCGAAGCCGAACCAGAAGTCGTCATCATTATCTTCAATAGTGGCCCGTCCGTTTGATTCGTGTACGGAGTTGTCTGGGTTAAGCACTTCCGTCATGACCAGAAAACCGTCGATGCGGCCCGGGTCCGGGAAAATCGCCACTGGCTGCAGCAGACAGTCCGAAGAACCGCCAGGAGCCTGATTGGTAGAACTTCCATCGAAGCACCAAACCGGGCATTCTTCCAGCGTTCCACCAAAATCCTTGACAACCTTTGTTTTAGCTCGCAGCACTTGTGTGGGCTTAGTACCGTCCAGCCAAATATATTCCAACTTTGCTTTCGACATGCTCTGAATTTCCTCCCGGTAAAACCTATAGATTCGCGGTTTTATTGGGCATTCACTGCATTCGCTTCATTTGAAACTGAAGCACCCTGCTACCCAATCTGCTTTGCTTCTCGCGACTGAAGCCACATCCTTGCAAGAACTCACTGGGAGCCGCCAAACACTGGCAACTATTAAACGCATTTCCCGTTTCGTCCGCCGCAACCGAAAGATCAGGAATCGACTGCGGTTTTCGTAAGCAGAAGTGCCCGATCATTGAGCACTTGAGGGCAATTTTTCGTGATTATTGCCTCCGGAACAGTTTTAAGCATTCATTGTGCCAATTGCACGTGCGTCGGTTCGGCAAGTCGAAAACGAGCGAGGATTTCCCGGCGCTTGGTAAGTCATGCCACGAATGTTTAGACTGCACACGAGATACGCAGTTTTCAATCACAAGGCACATTCGGAAATGGTGATTCTTTATCTGTTCCTGGCGGCCCTGCTCATTTTAATAAATGGGTTCTTCGTACTGGCGGAGTTTGCGGCCGTCAAAATGAGACCGTCAAGAATTCGGGAGCTTATGGATGGCGGTGTTCGGGGTGCAGCAGCAGCGAAGCATGTTCAGGATCATCTCGACGAATATCTTTCCGTTTGTCAGGTAGGCATCACTTTTACTTCAATCGGACTTGGATTTGTCGCCGAGCCTGCTTTGGTAACACTGATCGAACCATTTCTCATCGCGACAGGGCTGTTCCCTGAAACCAGCGATATCACTTTCCTGACGACTCACGGTATCTCAACGGCGCTGGGGCTGCTACTTGCCAGTTACCTGCACACACTCATTGGGGAACTGATTCCCAAATCGATGGCAATTCGCCGCACGGATCGGTCGTCCCTGCTGTCCGCCGCGCCGCTGCGAGTCGTACGAACCCTGTTTGTGATACCGCTCTGGGTTTTGAATGGTTCGGCAAGCGTGCTGCTCCGCTTGATGGGGCTGGGTAGTTCTAAACACCACGAGACTCACAGTGAAGACGAACTCCGCATCTTGCTGAATCAATCGCAGTCAACCGGTATGATGACCTTTCGTCGCCTGCTGTTTCTAGAAAACGTCTTCGATCTGGGCGAACTGATCGTCCGCGATGCAATGCGTCCGCGCTCACAAGTGCGATGCATGACGACAGGCAATTCCTGGGTGGAGAACCTGCAAATTGCTCGTCGTTTCAGATTTAGCCGTTACCCGCTGCTGGACGCGGACGGTGTAAATCCCATTGGCAGTGTACATCTGAAAGACGTACTGTTTGCAGGCGAACACGGTGATGACCTGAAAGCTCTGCTGCGTCCGTTATTAACCGTCACAGAAACAGCATTGCTCGAGTCTGTTCTGGCGGAAATGCAGAAAAAACGAATTCACGCCGCGATCGTCAAAGATACCAAAGGAGTTTGGACTGGTTATTTGACGCTGGAGGATATCATCGAAGAAATCGTCGGAACCATTCGCGACGAATTTGAAGATGAAGAACCAATTCATCTTTCGGACTCACTTCTGGAGGACCGAGTTCACCTGCACATTGAAGCAGAAAGCACCATTGAAGCCGTTCGCATCGCGCTGTCTCGGATGAAACTGGAGTCCCTACCCGTCCCTGCGGATCAGATTATTCGAGCGGTAGAGGAACGTGAACGATTGATCGAGACCTATCTTGGTCGCCATCTCGGGATGCCACACGCTCGTTTGCCCGGCTTACAAAAAGCGATCGTTCTTGTCATCCGTTCGGAAAAAGGCATTCCTTACAGAGGCACGACAGAACGTGCCCACTTATTGTTCGTGCTTCTGACACCTACAGGTCAACCTCGCGTACATCAGCGTCTTCAGGCGATCATTGCAACGTTGCTGGATGAAAGTGAATTCATTCCTGAACGCCTTCGCACGGCGAATACACCTGCCGAAGTGCTGGATATTCTTCGCACTGGCGAACAGGCCACTTTGGATTAGACTGACATCGAAATTTGACTGGTGGACTCAGCAGATCGCTGTGCAATTCAGTGCTTTCCATGATCCAATGACCACATTCTCGTGTCTTCTGTGAGACCAAGCGTATCCCGGTTGACCCATGTCGCCCGGTCAGGTCCAATTCGCGCGGGGAATGCCTGTGATTTAAAACTGCTGAATGGAACCGTCCCGAAATGTCTCGACAGATTCTTGTGACCGCTGCGTTGCCATACGCCAACGGACATATTCATATCGGCCATCTTGTCGAATACATTCAGACCGACATCTGGGTGCGATTCCAGAAGCTGCGTGGCCACCGCTGCATCTTCGTCTGTGCCGACGACACGCATGGCACAGCAATCATGATTCGAGCACGCCGCGAAGGTCGTTCCGAAGAAGCCGTCATCGCTGATATGCGTGAGGCGCACATGCGCGACTTCGGTGGCTTCCAGATTGAATTTGATAACTACGGCAGCACGAACAGCCCGGAGAATCAGGAACTGTGTAATAAAATCTGGGCTTCAATCCGCAAGGCTGGACTGGTCAAAACCAAAGATGTCGCACAGCTCTACGATCCAGTGGCCGGAACATTTCTGGCAGACCGTTTCGTACGCGGCACGTGCCCGAAATGCGGAGCCGAAGATCAACCCGGCGACAACTGCAGCGCATGCGGCGCAGCTTATACACCGGCTGACCTCAAGAATCCAAAGAGCACGCTCTCCGGTGCGATTCCCGAAACGCGAACGGCCGAACATCTGTTTATTGAACTGGAACAACTCCACGATTTTCTGAATGAGTGGACTCAGGACGGCACTCACCTGCAAACCGAAGTCGCCAACTATCTCAAAGGCCACTTTCTGGGTGAACCTTTGCGTGATTGGGACGTCTCCCGTCCGGCCCCGTATTTTGGGTTCGAAATCTCCGACAAACCTGGCCACTACTGGTACGTCTGGTTCGACGCGCCGATCGGCTACATGGCGTCAACGCAGGAATGGTGCAAGAAGAACAACGAAGATCTGAATCACTGGTGGCGAAGCGATTCGAAGGCGGAAATCCATCACTTCATTGGCAAGGACATCACGTACTTCCATACGCTGTTCTGGCCCGGCATGTTGAAATCAGCAGATTGCAACCTGCCAAAGAAGGTTCATATCCACGGGTTCCTCACTGTCGCCGGTGAGAAAATGTCGAAGTCCAAAGGCACGTTTGTCATGGCTTCAACTTTTCTCAAACATCTGCCACCGGGTGCGCTCCGATATTATTACGCCAGCAAACTGGGAACCGGCCTCGATGACATCGACATGAATCTTGACGAGTTCGTCTCGCGGTTCAACAGCGATCTTGTTGGCAAGGTCGTTAATCTCGCTTCGCGTTCGGCCGGCTTTCTTGCCGGTCAAACACTCAGCGATAGCTATCCCGACGACGGCGGCCTGTTTGCAGCCGCTGCCGAAAAGGGCGAACAGATTGCCACTTACTACGAAGACTGCAACTACAACGCAGCGACGCGGGAAATCATGGCGCTGGCGGACAAAGCAAACAAGTTTGTCGACGACCGGCAGCAGTGGGTGATTCGCAAAGATCCCGCCAAGGCCGGCGAATTGCGCGATGTTTGCACCATTACGCTCAATCTGTTCCGACAAATCGTCACCTATCTCGCGCCGGTTCTTCCGGAACTGGCAAAACAGACTGAAGAACTCCTGAACCGGCCAATTACAAATTGGTCAGAATCTCAAACACCTCTGACGGGAACGCCTGTCAGTCCATTCACGCACTTAATGAAACGCATTGAAACGAAACAGGTTGAAGTGATGATCGAAGACAGCAAAGAAGACATGGCCGCTGAACAGGCAGTTGCACCCGCGACTCCGGAAACCCCTGCCGTAACATTTCACGCTGCGGACCAGTGGAAAGATGCCGGCGACGCGCTGGCCAACGAAGCACTGGCAGAAGAATGTACGATCGACGATTTTGTGAAGATCGATCTGCGTGTGGCTCGGGTGATCGAGGCCAATCATGTTCAGGGAGCCAACAAGCTTCTGCAGTTGACACTGTCACTTGGTGGCGGAGAAACTCGCAATGTCTTTGCCGGGATTAAAGCCGCCTACAAGCCAGAAGATCTTGTCGGACGCCTTGTAATTTGCGTCGCCAACCTGAAACCGCGTCAGATGAAGTTCGGCCTCAGCCAGGGCATGGTTTGTGCCAGCGGCAGCGGCGGATCAGAAGTCTTTCTGTTGTCGCCGGATGCAGGGTCCGTGCCAGGCCAGCGCGTGCATTGATG
>JBDNFT010001222.1:0-1903 GCA_041689695.1 Planctomycetaceae bacterium
TCGCATCACATCGAATGCGAATCCTCGATCCATTCAGACGCACGACGCTGATTTAAACGATACAAATCCGTACCACGTTGATGTATCGCTCGATGCAGTGGCACCGAGTGGCATGATGTCCATCATGTTCAGTCCCGCGATGTTTTTCCTGTGCGGCCAGCAAATCTGCCGAGCCAGCGGGTACATGTTTTTCGCGAGCTGGTTTCCGACGTTTCTTCAGAAGACGCGTGGCATTTCCGTGGCACAATCGGGTTATCTGCAAGGACTTGTTTTTGCAGGAACTCTGACCGGCTGCATCTTTGGTGGGATGCTGACGGACTGGATCTGGCGACGTACTGGCGGTTTGCGACTTAGCCGCAGCGGTGTAGGAGCGGTGTCTCTGGGAGCATGCTCACTGTTGATCGTGGCCGCATGGTTTGTGAAGAGCCCGGAGCTGGCTGTCGGGTTGCTGGCGTTGGGTTCATTCTTCGCCGCTTTGGCCGGGCCGTGTGCGTTCGCGGCCACGATTGATATCGGTGGCTCACGAGTGCCACAGGTTTTTGGATTGATGAACATGGTGGGTAACTTCGCCGCAGCCGCATGTCCGGTCATTGTGGGAAAGCTGTTCCAGGCGACTGCCAACTGGGATCTTGTGCTATTGCTATTTGCAGCTGTCTATTTCGTCGGGGCCGTATGCTGGGTTTTCGTGAATCCTCGTCCACGATGACGCAGTTCACGAACGATGGCGGTCTCAGAGTCAGAAGGATACAGCAACGATCAATCCCATAACCGCCAACAGAACAATAGCAAGAATTCCCCACGACAAGGCAGATGTTTGAAACTGAACGTGCGGCGTGTGGCGAATGACGTCCAAATATTCCCGTGTGAAGACGTATTTAGCCGCTGGGCGTGCGAGGTACCACAAACAGGCGCTGCCGAAGATGGTCCCGATCGGCACAAAAAGTAGCCACAATGAGCAGAATACAATCGCCCAGATCCTGGCACTCGGGTGGAATGAACGGACTTGAAAACCTACGACAAGCTGGGCGATTCCTAAGAACGCCGGCAGTAAAAACGCAACAGCTAGCAAATGCCCTGCAAGACCGTGATTCGCAGCATAGATAAATCCTATCATTGAACAAGGCCCTACCAGAATGATGCCCCCGACCATCAGCAATCCAGCAATCGTCTTCACGTTCGCTTCGCAGTCAATAAACTGTTGACGAATTCGCGTATCATCCTGCTGAAAAGGATCTGAAAATTCAGGCCCACTTAGCGGCGCTGAATATGGATTGAATGATTCGGCATCCAGTTGGCTCACAACTATTCCTGCACGGGAATCTGAAACGGTACCGGCAATTCCTGTTGAAGCGTCACGGGCAAAGGACTGGTCAGTTTCAATGGATCTGCAATGCTGCTGGTCTCAGTCTTCGCGTTGCCACCTCGCAGAAAAATGCCTCCAGCCTGTTTCACAGCCTCTTCACCAGAAGAAGAATTGTTCGGTCCCACACGATCGCTGCCGGTGACTGACGCATGTTTGACCATCTGGTCCAGGTCATGTGAAATCGCACGCTGGCCGATGTCCGCCGCTGCAAGTTGAGCGACTTCGTCAACAAGTTTTGCCTCCGGACCATCATGGCTCGCCATCGCCAGCATCTGATCAGCAATATCGCCGTATCCTCGCAACTTTTGGAACGTGCCTGCCAATAACAATCGATCGGCCGACAAAGGACGTTCGGCCAGCCAATTCCACAACGGGCCTCCATGCGTACGAGTTCGCTCGGCCACCTTTTCGCCGTAAAGCTCTTCGACGGTAAACCATGGACGGGATGGATCACTTTCCATTGTCAATCCGGTTTTCAAATAGCTGACTGCATTTGAAAAATCACGCAACGCGATCCGCGACATTGCCATTCGCAGATAA
>JBDNFT010001223.1:0-4384 GCA_041689695.1 Planctomycetaceae bacterium
CGAATGCACCTGTCCGCCGTTGGAACCTGTTCGCACTCCGCCAGGTAAACAGACGGCGAAAATTGCGGTCGAAAAACGCAAGCACGGCCGCATGATGACGGTGATTCGCGGACTAGCTCCGGAAGACACGGATTTGCCAACTCTGCTAAAACGACTCATAAATTGCAGTGGTGCGGGTGGAACGATTACAGACGATGGCCTGGAACTTCAGGGGACTCATGCAGACCGTGTACGTGCGGAATTGCAGACAATCGCGTATAAAGTGAAAGGTTGAATGCGATCTCGCGACCGCGACTCACACAAGAAAGAGGTGTTCAATGAAGATAATGATTGTTCTGATCGCTGCATTGTGTCTGAGCTCGACGGCATTTGCCGCAGACAAATCGGAAGATACAAAAAGCCCCACAACTGTCGTTGACGAAACACGCTACGAAAAGCGACCTGACCACGACCCCAATGGAATCGGAAAATTCTACATGGGTCGAGAGATTGCTCATGTCATGGGCTTTGGTCCCGGAGGGCAGGGGGCCGACTGGCTGGAACGATCCAGCCGTGAAGAAGAAGAACGCTTAGAGCTGCTGGTGAAATCGCTTCAACTGAAGCCCGGTGAGGTTGTCGCAGATATCGGAGCTGGCAGTGGAGTCATTTCGCTGCGGATGTCAGAACAGATACTTCCAGACGGAAAAGTTATGGCGGTTGATGTTCAGGATGAAATGTTGAAACGGATGAAAGCCAACTGCAAAAAATTCGGGATCAAGAACATCGAGCCAGTCAAGGGAACTCAGTACAAGACCGGGCTGGAACCAGCCAGTGTGGATCTCGCGATCATGGTGGACGTGTACCATGAATTTGAATTTCCCTATGAAATGATGTCCGATATCGCGAAGTCAATGAAGCCCGGCGGACGAGTCGTACTTGTCGAATACCGCAAAGAAGATCCAGCGGTACCGATCAAAGAAATTCATAAGATGTCACAAGTGCAGGCAAAGAAAGAAGTGGAGCAAGCGGAGTTTGGACTGAAGTGGACTGAAACTATTGATGTTCTCCCTCGACAGCACATTCTGATCTTTACCAAAAAACAGGACTGATAAATGGACAGGACCACACTGCGTCGCGTCGCGTTGTGGACAGCAATCACGACAAGTTTGATGACTGTCATGATCAGCGCTGTCTACGTGCTGATTCGATTTGTACCCAACGGCGTTTCAACGGCCAGCGTCTACAGCTTTCTGTCAGTGATCGGGTTACTCATCAATGTCATTCAAACAGGTTCCTTGATGCTGTTTCTAGGCTTGGTCCACTATGACCTGATTACGGCACAACGACTTTCGGAACACGCCCGCGACTATTTAATCCGCGACCTGACCCAGTCGCCCCAGGAAAACAGACCGAATCATGGTTGAGAACCTGCCGTATGAAACCGTTCGTCACAAAGCGTTGACTATCGATGGCTACTCCCGAGCCGCCGTGCAGAGTTACTGGCGCATCCAGGAACTCAAAATCGGGTTTGAACTGGGAGCCAGTCCGTGGGCTTTCATGGGAACCCAATACTTTCTGGTGACGCACGCGCATCTGGATCATCTGGCCGCGCTACCGGTATACGTTGCACGGCGACGCATGATGAAAATGGAGCCACCGACGATCTATTTGCCTGAAGAGGTGGTTGATCCGGTTTGGTCCATGCTGAAAGCCTGGCAACGACTGGATCGCGGTCGCATGAATTGCGAACTGGTCGGCGTGAAAGAAGGCGATGTGCTCACGCTGTCTCGCGAACATCGCGTAGCCGTTTATTCCACGACGCACACAGTACCGTCCGTAGGATACGTTGTGTATGACGTGCGGAAAAAATTGAAGCCCGAGTTCCATGGACTCATGGGCGATCAGATTCGTGATCTGAAATTCCAGGGCATCGAAGTCGCGGCAGAATTCCTGACACCGATCCTGGCCTTCACTGGCGACACATCACCGGGCGGCCTTGACGCGCATCCTGATAACTTTACGGCTGAAGTATTGATCACGGAAATGACATTTTTTCGCCCCGAACATCGCAAAGAAAAGATCCACAAATTCGGCCACATGCATCTGGACGACATTCTGGAACGCGCGGAAAAGTTCCAGAACCAACTCATCATACTGGCTCACCTGAGCACCCGCACTCACGATGCCGAAGCCAAACGCCGTCTGGATCAGCAACTGCCGGCATCACTGCGAAATCGTGTGCTACTATGGAAGCAGGGCGATGGCCCGCAGTATGTTCCGCAATAAGGCGCGCGGCAGAATCAGTTCTCTCAAACGAAGTTGCCGCACCGAAGGAGTTCGAGCCGAGACAGGTTGAACTAGGTAGGCAGATCTGTCCCAGATCTGCATCCTTCCGCATGGTCAATCGCAAGTGGTTGTCCAAGGGCAGAATTGGGAATGGGTAATTCCTTTCCTGCCGATCGCCCATACGCGGGAACACCGCGCAATAAAAAACCTCTCCCAGCGGCCTTGAGCAAACGTGGCTGACACCCATGGTTCAGAATTAAAGGTGGGCACCCGACGCCCGGGTCATGTGATCCGAGACATAGTCGGCGTGACAGTCAGCCGGAGCAGACCGGGTTCCCTATTGGGTTTATCTGAGGGGTCAACTTGTTTTGCTGCAAGACGATGCTGGCAGAGGTAACGCACATAAAGTGCAGTGATACAATACGCCCGGTTCCGATTTGACGCAAGCGCAAGTCGTGAGTACTTTGCCGGAAATTCCTTCTGATAAGTCGACGGAAAGGTAATTCCTGCCTGAATCGACTAAACTCGAATTCCGTCGCGTTTTGGCTTCATGGATCGGATTTCCCGCTACAGTCGGCAGTAGGGAAATTCCGTTCCCACAGATGGAACTGGATCATCGCTTGACAGTAGCGACTTACGGGGTAATGATCGGACGTCCGGTAACGGAGAATTGTGATACAAAATGGCCTGCAATATCTATTTTGACAGCAATGTTAAGTAGAGTTGCGTCCGCAGAACGTTGATTCAAAAATTCGTATGATTGTGGTGGATTCAGAAAACTTTCTCGATGAATTCGTCGAGATTTCTTTGTTGTTTAAGAGGGGCTGGCAATGTCAAAGTCCGATCGTCGGATTGATATCGAAGAAATTAGTGGCGTCACTGTTGCGCGTCTGCTTGAGAAGAAGATTTTGGACGAAGCCAATATCGATGCGCTCGGGCAAGAATTGTTTGCACTGGTTGACAAAGACGGCCGAAAGAAAATCATCCTGGATTTCACACTGGTGGAATACCTTTCCAGTGCGGCCCTGGGAAAACTCATCACGATGCACAAGAAAACCAGTACCGCTGGTGGGAAGCTGGCATTGTGCAGCATCCAGAAAGATATTCTGGACGTCTTCAAGATCACTCAGCTCAATAAAGTCCTGACGCTGTGTACTGATCTGGACGATGCGATCAGCAAGATCGGCTAATACATTGTCACGGTTCTATCAAAGAACTGACGCCACTCCGCTCGTTGGTTCACCTCGCCGTCCTCGTGCCAGGATTTTTCGCGATGCACAGCAGTCTCGGACAGTTGCAAGATCAGACTCGACGCCATTTTTTGTCGTCATCGGGCGTGGGACTTGGCGCTATCGCATTGTCGTCACTCAATGGCGGATTGGCGAACGCAGATATTCCAATCGATCCCACGACGCCGCTTGAAGGCCGAAAGCCGCACTTCGATGCGAAAGCCAAGCGAGTCATCTATCTGCATCTGACGGGCTCTCCGCCGAATCTTGACATCTACGACTACAAGCCAGAACTTGTTAAACGCACTGGACAGGATTGTCCCGACGAGTTTCTCAAGGGCCGGACGTTTGCTTTCACATCCGGTGTGCCGAAACTGCTGGGGACACCGCGAACATTCACTCAGCACGGCCAATCAGGCACGTGGCTGTCCGATGCCGTGCCGAATTTCCATCGCGTTGCTGACGACATGTGTTTCATCCACTCGATGAACACCGATCAGTTCAATCATGCTCCCGCAGAGCTTTTGATCTACACTGGCTCACCCCGATCAGGCCGTCCTTCAATGGGCTCGTGGGCAACTTATGGCTTGGGCACCGAAAATCAGGATCTGCCTGGTTTCGTTGTTTTGATCAGCAGCGGCGTTCAGCCAAACGGTGGAGCGAACTCGTACGGCAGCGGGTTCCTGCCCTCGGTATTCCAGGGAGTTCAGTGTCGCTCCAAGGGCGACCCAGTGCTCTACGTTTCAGATCCAGCCGGCATGAATCGCCAGATTCGACGACGATCATTGGACGCATTAAAGGAACTCAACCAACTTCAAGCGCAGGAACTTGGTCATCCGGAAACCATTACTCGGATTGCGCAGTACGAACTGGCCTATCACATGCAGGCA
>JBDNFT010001224.1:0-2360 GCA_041689695.1 Planctomycetaceae bacterium
ACCGGTGCGAACTGCGCCAGCAGATGCCACAACTCTTCTGTAATGAACGGCGCGAACGGATGCAGCAGGCGAATCAGCGTATCGACAACAACCACCAGAACTCGCTGAGCCACCGGTTTGGCGTCTTCGTTGCGGAAGCGAGGCTTCAGCATTTCGAGATACCAGTCACAGAATTCGTTCCATGTAAACTCGCGAACCGCGCGCGTTGCCTGATCGAACTGATAGCGTTCGAGCATCGTCGTGACTTCGCGAACAGTGGTGGCCAAGCGGCTGAGTACCCAATGGTCTTCGACCTGCAGTTCAGATTCCGCAACCGGGCCGGGCGTATAGCCTTCCAGATTCATGAATGCAAAGCGACACGCGTTCCATAGCTTGTTGCAGAAGTTACGTCCGTATTCGAAACGTTCGCTGACGATACGAGCGACTGCAGCTCCTTCGTCGGGCTTGAACCAGGGACTCGGAAACTGAAACGACTTCTTGCACTTAACGCACTTGATCGACGGAGTCGCTCCGCCCATCGGCCGCATTTCCTGATGCTCCTTTGTCTGCGGAGTCACCGCCTGGCAATACGGACATTCGTAACCTACCGGCAGACGCACGTCCTGAGTTTCACCACACAGCGATGAGATCGTAAAGCGTACGGCATCAGTCCCGTATTTGTCGATCAGATCCAGTGGATCAACGCCGTTGCCTTTCGATTTGGACATCGTCTGCCCAAGCCCGTCGAGAATCTTCGGATGAATATAAACATGCTTAAACGGCACCTCGCCCATGTTGTACAAGCCAGCGAGCACCATGCGTGCGACCCACAACGTGATGATGTCGCGGGACGTGACAAGGACGGAGCCGGGGTAGAAGAAGTCGAGGACTTCGTTCCGGCCTGACGGCATTTCAGATTTTGCATTTGAAATCTCAGATGGCGCAGTGTCGCCCTTCATCGGTGGATTGTGCTCCAGATCCGGCCAGCCCAGCGTGGCATGTGGCCAAATGGCGGAACTGAACCAGGTGTCGAGCACGTCTGGGTCACGGACCGCCCCTGCAGTCTCCAGTCCTTTCTCAAATTCTACGTGTCCGTCCGCGATACAAAACAATGCCTGAACATGTCCTTCCTTGAGGGATGCACCAATTTGAAAATCAATTACATCCTTGAAGGTGACTCCCGATTTCTCCTCAAGGATTTTGGTTACACCCAAGGATTCAATAATAAGGGACTTGAGTTGCGGACTCGCCGGATCGATTCCGTCAGACAAGGGAAAATCAAAGGTCCAAACAGGGATTTGATGCCCCCACCACAACTGCCGGCTAATACACCAATCGCGTTTTTCACCGAGCCAATCCAAATACGAATTCGCATATCTCTGTGGAAAGAAACGAACTCGGCCATCTTTCACAGCATCAATCGCGGATTCGGCCAGCGTGTCCATCTTCACGAACCACTGATCGCTGAGGAACGGTTCAATCGGCGTCTTCGAACGGTCGCTGTACTTCATCGGAATGATACGGTCTTCGACCTTTTCCAAATGACCGAGCGATTCCATCTTCGCCACGATCTTCTTGCGAGCCTCGAAGCGATCCAAACCAGCGTACTCGCCGCCTTCTTCGTTGAGCGTGCCGTCGTTATTCAGGATGTTGATCATCGGCAGATTGTTGCGCAGACCGCAGGCGTAGTCGTTCGGGTCGTGGGCTGGAGTCACTTTGACGGCTCCAGTGCCCAGCGTTTTATCCGCCAGCAAGGCATCGGCGATGATCGGAATGATGCGGCCGTTCACCGGGATCTGAACGTGCTTACCGATGAGGTCTGTGTATCGTTCGTCAGTCGGATGCACACAAATCGCCGTATCACCCAGCATCGTTTCCGGGCGGGTTGTCGAGAACGAGATGCGTTGGCCGGTGGGTTGCCATGATTGATCCTGACGAGCGGAGGGTGTCAGCCCTCCGGTACTCTGTGCTTCGACGCCGCTGGTTCCAGGTTGTACCGGGGGATTGACATCCCCCGCTCGCCGTTCCACCACGAGATAATTCATCGTCCAGAAATGCCCGGCAACGTCCTCGGAAAACACTTCGTCATCGGCAACTGCGGTCTGCAGATACGTGTCCCAGTTCACCAGACGTTTGCCGCGATAAATCAAACCATCGCAGAACATCTTGAAGAACGTTCGCCGCACGGCTTTGCTGCAAACTTCGTCCAGCGTGAACCGAACTCGTCGCCAGTCGCAGCTGGCACCTATCTGCTTGAGCTGATTCAGGATGCGGGCTTCGTAAACATCCTTCCACTTCCAAATCCGTTCCACGAGGGCATCGCGGCCGATGTCGTGGCGGGTCAGGTTTTCCTCTTCCAGCATGCGGCGTTCAACAACCGC
>JBDNFT010001225.1:0-3749 GCA_041689695.1 Planctomycetaceae bacterium
AGTGTATGTTCGAGCTGAAGTCGAACTGAGGACTGGGAAACGAACAAATCACTTCCATCAGGTTGCCCTTTTTTCAAACACTGCGAATCGCATTTTCCTCGACCTCATTTTGGGATCGATTCGCCATCGTAACCCAGGTCCGTGGTTGAGGAATTGGCCATTCACTGAGCAACTCGCGGAAGAATTCGGTGAGTTGCGTGTCAGTCTGCGGCTGTACGACGAAATGCCAATGGTTGGGCATGACAATATACGAATAAATGGGAAGCGGAACCCGGCTATACGCCAGAGCAAGTACGCGATCAAAGGCTTCATAGTCACTTTCCTTTTCAAACAAGGTCAATCGCGCAACAGCTCGATTGATCACATGAAAGCAAGTTCCCGCCGGGCAGTTTCGTGGTCGTCGTGGCATCAACACACTCTACCAAACCCAACCCGCCAAAACAATGAGCTGCGTCCCCTTTTGCTGCACTCCGGCCGGGATGTCGATGGTGACAACTTAACGGACATTGTCTGGGGCATGGGCCACGGGTTTGGGCTCAGCTGGTTGAAACAATCAACAACCGACGACGGCAAGCGAGAATGGACGAAGCATTCGATCGACGACACCTTTTCACAGGTCCACACATTGGTGTTCGCAAATCTTGATGGTAAAGGTGAACCTGAACTCATCACTGGCAAACGTGTTTACGCACACGAAGTCGAACCCGGCGACACTGATGCTTCGGTAGTGTTCTACTACCAATTCGATCGAGCCGCAGCCAAATGGAACAAGCACACAATTTTCCACGGCGACCCGGCCGTCAACGCTCCCAAAGACGCCAAAGACCGTTGGGCTCTGAAAGATTTTCCTAAAGGCAGCGCCGGGACGGGACTACAAATGGCCGCGATAGACATGGATGGCGATGGCGACACCGATCTCGTGTGTCCCGGCAAGTCCGGGCTGTATCTGTTTGAGAATCTGGGCAGGTGAGACGAAGAACAGAGAGTACGATCTGCCGCCGGTTGTATTGTCGGCAATCCATAGCCGACCTGCGCCTTGTCGCCAGAAGGTTTCAACAACAAATTCGTCGCATGTTTGCTGAGTGCTTCGATAGCTGCGATAATCCAGGGGGATCATTGCTTGTGTGTAACTCTCACTCTTCCTCCAGATTATTTTCCCACATGTTTACACGCATCCAGACCCGTGCCTTTCGATGCCTGCAATCTGTCGATCAGGAGCTGGGTTCCTTTCGTGCTCTTGTCGGCCCGAACGCCAGTGGAAAGACGACCTTTCTGGATGTAATCGCATTGATGAGTGAGCTTCTTCGCAATCGCGGAGACGTTATCGAAACTATTCAGAACCGCAGCACCAACTTTCAAAAGTTGCTTTGGATGGAACAAGGGGCGGCATTCCAGCTGGCTGTCGAAGCAGAAATGCCGACAGATGTACGTAAAGCCATGGCACCGGAAAAGCGGAGATTTAGCAACGTTCGATATGAACTGGAGATAGGCCTTGATCCATCGACGAACCAGATCGGTCTGAATCACGAAACTCTCTGGCTGCTTGAGCCTGAACTTCCTCCGATCCGTGCTCCACGCGAACTTTTCCCCGTTCAAAGGTCGGAGATGCCCTCGATTCTGTGTTCATCTGGAAAGAAAAGACAGACGACACTCACAAAGACGCCTAACGGCAACGACAACTACTACACTGAAGGTCGGCAAAGCTTTAAGCCTTCGTTTAAGCTGGGCCGTGGACGATCTGCTTTGGCGAACATTCCGGCTGATACGGAGAGTTTTCCTGTCAGCATTTGGTTCAGGGAATTTCTTGAGAAGGGAGTTCAGTCACTTGTACTTAACAGTCAATCCATTCGAAATCCCAGCCCTCCGGGACTAGGTCGAGCATTCTTGCCCGATGGTTCAAATTTGCCGTGGGTGATCGCCGAACTGCAAAGAGATGAGTTTCGATTTCGTGCCTGGCTGGACCACGTACGAACTGCACTCGGAGACATTCAAAACATCACGACATCCGTTCGCCCGGAGGATCGCCACTGCTATTTAACAGTCGAATACGAAAACGGTGCGAGCGTACCCTCTTGGCTTGTCTCTGACGGAACCCTGCGGTTATTGTCCCTTACGATCCCGGCGTATGTTCCGGACCTGCAGGGTGTGTTTCTCATCGAAGAACCAGAAAACGGCATTCATCCACGAGCAATCGAAACTGTATTGCAGTCTCTCGGGTCCATGTACCAGAGCCAGGTGCTTGTCGCGACTCACAGCCCTGTCGCATTGAACATGCTGGAGCCGTCCAAAGTCCTCTGCTTTGCAAAAGACATAAATGGAGCCACGGACATTATTTCGGGGGATGAACATCCTGCGCTCAGAGACTGGAAGCGTGGTGAGCCCGATTTAGGAGTTCTCTTCGCATCCGGAATCTTGAGCTGAGTGAGGTTTGGCATGCAGGATCTGGTGTTGCTGGTTGCTGATAAGAACGCTCAGTTTGCTCTGAGTGGAGCATTGCATCGGCCTCAGGCGATGGGAATTCGCAACATCGAATTCGTTTTTTGGGTCCATCCTGGTCGTGATGGTGGAACACGAAAGACCGGGCCGGAGATCCTCAACCTCCAGGCACGACGCTTTCGTCATGCACTCCTGATTCTGGATCTTGAAGGCAGCGGCTCCGCGTGTTCCGATGCGGTCACTCTGGAACAACAACTCGACAAACGATTGACAGACACCTGGCAGGGGCGTGCGAAATCTATCGTCATTGAGCCAGAAGCTGATATTTGGCTGTGGGGTTCTGACAATGCGATGCAACAGGTTTTGAGATGGACCGATTCTGTGCCCATTCGGGCTTGGCTGCAGGCAAAGGGATTCGACTTTACTGCCGAAGGAAAACCAAAACGGCCGAAAGAGGCTTTCGAGGAAGTTGTCCGAAAATGTCAATTACCGCGATCTTCATCGCTTTACTGCGAGATTACTGGCAAGCTGAGTCTTAGTCGTTGTACAGATTCAGCATACCAGCGATTGTCAGCAAAGCTGAAAGAGTGGTTTCCGACTCCTGAACTCTTGTAGTCCATATCGATTACCGTAATCGCCGATGCACCATCGCGATATAGATTCGGTGAACTCTGGCAGCACCGAAAAGCTAACCTTCAGAGAACGACTGTGCTGCTTGCCATAAATAGCACTTTGACCGATATCACAATGCAACGAATTCATATGCTTTTTCTGGGAGTAGCGTTTTTCGTTTCTACGAACGAAAGACTCGTATTTGCGGTGCCACAACAATCCAATGAAGGACCAGTGTCGGTACGGAAAGTTCAAAGAATAGACAGTCTAAATGGGCGCAGAGTGGACAGTTGCCTTTATTGGCAACATGGCGACGCTTTCGTCTACATGAGTTATCTGTATCAGGCATCGATTGCCCGAAAAGATGGTAACAAGTACTTGGTTCAAAAATTGGACGTTACTTCGCCCACGTGGATTTGCGACTGCGGTGAGTCGTTGGTCGTCGGTGTCGAACTGAAACACACTTCTTTCAAAACCGTTTTTGCAGTCCTGGCTCAGGCAGTCGCGGCCTGAGCCCGGCGTTCTCGACGCTTCGAACGGAACGCGCGGACGGAGAGCAGAGATCCCGCCTCGTTGCGGAAGCGTTTGCGGAAATTCTTCACCAGATCGAACCACGTGTCTTCGCTGCAATCCAGACGATCCAGAATCGGAGCACACGCCGCTGGAATCGCTCCACGCTTTTCCGTGCGGAACTGACGACC
>JBDNFT010001226.1:0-6704 GCA_041689695.1 Planctomycetaceae bacterium
ATGACAACTCGAAAGGCGTTGAAGGAAGCTAACCGAACATGGAAAGACGTTTCGCGTTTGCTTTTAGTCGGTGGATCATCGCGAATGCCAATGGTGCAGGACATGCTCGAATCGGAATCAAATCTGAAGGTCGATCGATCGTTATCGGCTGATGAATCGGTGGCTCACGGAGCTGCCATCTATGCCGGAATTCTACTCTCGAGCGATCAGCGATTAAGCTCGAAGATCTCCGTCCACAACGTGAATTCGCATGACTTGGGTTTGCTGGGTCTGGACAAAGACACTGGTGGCCAGCGGCGATCCATGATGATTCCTCGAAATTCGCGATTGCCAGTGAAAAAGGGCAAACGCTTTGCAACATCGCGACCAAATCAGACCAGTGTCTCAGTAAAAGTTGTTGAAGGCGGCGATGACGCCGGGCGACATTCGACACTCATCGGAAACTGCGTCGTACGCGACCTTCCCCCGAACTTGCCAGCAGCCACTGCTGTTGATGTCTTCTTCAATTACGGCGACGACGGGCGACTGCATGTCACGGCAACTGTACCGTCGATTGGCACCAAAACAGAGATGATAATCGAACGTGAAAGTGGCTTGTCTGCTCTCGATATTGATTACTGGGCCAATCGCGTCAATGCGGGGTTGCTAGAAACAGCATCGGCCGCTGAACCCGACAAACGTAGCTCTGCTGCCATAGTTGCGCCATCGCCGGTTGCTCCGAGTCCGGTAGTGAATGTCGTGCCTGTATCAAAGGCCACCGCAGCGAAATCTGCTGCGACCAGCAGACAACCTGCGACGCCAACCTCGGTCGCTCAGCCGAAAACCGTTCCTCCAAAACTAGCCTTTTCGAAACCAGTTTCACCACCCAGCCCCGCGTCAGCCGTTCAACTACCGACCGCACAAAAAATGGCTACCGAACAACAGCAAATAGTCGCACAACAATCGACGAATGTTCCTTCCGCAGAAAAGCCGGCAGCGGAACCGCCGGCGACTGGCGGCTGGAAATCGCGGCGGCAGCAGATCAAGCCAGGAGAAACATAGTGAGCGAACGGAAGATTACAGTATCCGATGGCACGAATTTCTACTTGATCCCAGTCGACGATCTCAGTGATGCCTGCGCGGATGGATTCTATATTCCCGCTCTTCGCGATCGCACTATCGTGTCAGACGGCCAGAATATTTTTGAGATTCCAGTAGCCGACATGGCCGACGCAGCCGCCGATGGCTTCTATGACACGCTTGCGGCTGAACGTAAATTTGCCATGAGCTTCGCGAAAACGCCTGCGCAATCGATGTCGGCAGAATTTCCCCCGACAGAGTCTGAGGACTTCGCGACAGATTCACAGAGCAAGTTTGCAATAACAACAGCCGAAACAATCCGGCAGGACAATGTGGAAGATGACGGTGACTCATCAGAGACTGAATCCATTCCATCGGATCTTCAAACTGAAGAAAACACACCGCAAGGACCGCTTACGCTGAAAGCCCGGCTGCTTCAACTGCTGCAACCCAATGCCTCTCAGCGACGGAGCATGGGCGTTCTGGCAACGAACGCTGCAGCTCATGCAGGCATCATCTTTATACTTGCCGCAATCTTTCTGCCCTCAATACAGAAGGAGGAATTCATGATAATCACCAGCACGTTTGAACCAGAATCGGCTCAAACGGAAGAGCTGGAAATGATGGAACTGGATCAGCCGATTGAATTATCGGAAGACACGCCTCCAGCCGAAACGTTTGTTGATTCTCAAGTTGAAAGCATGGACCTTGTGGATGTCAATATCAACGACCTTGATCTGGCGTCGGTCACAACAAGCGTGGATTTGACCAGCAAAATTTCTTCTGCCATCTCAACGGCTGAATTCGGTGGACGCAGCAAAGCAGGTCGTTCGGCAATGGTCGCCAAAATGGGTGGCAATGCGGCGAGCGAAAAAGCCGTGCACCAGGGATTAATATGGATGACCCATCATCAGGCTGAAGATGGTGGCTGGAGCTTTGATCATACGGGTGGCGAATGCAAAGGCCGTTGCTCGCAACCCGGCTCGCTGGGCGATAACTGTCGAAACGCAGCAACGGGAATGGTAATTCTTGCGTTGTTGGGTGCCGGAAATACGCCGTTTGAGGGCGATTTTCAGGAGACCGTGCTGAACGGCATAAAATACCTGCTTGCTCATTCCAGTGCATCCCCGGCCGGGCTGGATCTCCGCGGGCAGCATGCAAATAACACGGGCATGTATAGCCAGGCAATTGTAGCAACAGCATTGTGTGAAACACTGGCGATGATGAAGCACGAAGTTAAGGACTTTCGCGGCCAGGAAGATGAGCGTGCAAACAACCGGCAACGCATGGCAATGATTCGACAATTGGAACCTGCAGTCCAAGCGTCGATCAACTTCATTATCAATGCGCAAAGCAAGAAAAACGGCAGCTGGGGTTACAACCCTGGAACAGACGGCGACACGTCCATTCTCGGTTGGCAAATGATGGCACTGAAGAGTGCAGTGCATGCGGACATCGCCGTGAATCCGATTACGATTCGCGGGGCAAATGCCTTCCTAAATGAGGTTCAGGCAGAAAACGGAATGTACGGATATCGCAGTATCAACGACACCAAAGAATCCACGACCGCAATTGGATTGGTATGTCGAATGCTTTCCGGTATGTCGCGTGAGGAGCCACGCTTGAAGAGGGCGGTTGAAACACTCAGTGCCAAAGGGCCGATCATTGGCAACATGTACTACAACTACTATGCAACTCAGGTCATGTTGCACTACGGCGGCGAAGAATGGACCAAGTGGAATGCCGTGATGCGCGACCATCTGGTATCGACGCAAAAGACAGAAGGTCATGCGGCCGGAAGTTGGGATCTTGCCGATGCTCACGGCAGTGGCGCAGGGCGCCTTTACATGACGTGCCTTTGTATAATGACGCTGGAAGTCTATTACCGGCACCTGCCGCTGTATAGAGTTCCCGAGGAAGCAACGACTGACGGCGAAGGCGCAGAATCCACGGGAAATAAAAAATCGCAAAAGTCCAAGCAGAAATAGCCAGTATCCATGAATCGCATGCAGCCAGACTGGACATCTTTTTGCACGGAATTGTCACAGATTCAAGCCGCAGCGCAACGCATTCAGCCGCTGGTGATTAAGACGCCAACGATCGTCTTTGAATCATTAAGTCGTGAAGCCGGTTGCTCGGTTGCGTTGAAGTGCGAAAACTTTCAGCACGGCTTCGCATTCAAAGCCCGCGGTGCCTGCAATGCCGTGTTCAGCCTGTCTGATGAAGAAGCATCACGCGGCGTTGTGACGCATTCCTCCGGAAATCATGCTGCAGCACTGGCGAGGGCAGCCCAACTTCGGGGGATCAAGGCGCATATCGTGATGCCGGAGAATTCTGCGAAAGTCAAACTGGCCGCCGTGCGAAGTCTTGGCATTGAACCAGTCATGTGCGGACCAACTCCGGCCGAACGAGAAGCAATGGCCAGCGAAGTCATGCGAACAACGGGAGCAACGATGATTCACCCGTTCAACGACAAACGTGTCATCGCCGGACAGGGAACAGTGGGCCTGGAAATCCTTCGACAATATCCAGATGTCGAAACGATTGTCGTGCCCGTCGGTGGCGGAGGATTGCTTGCCGGAGTTTTGATCGCTGTAAAATCGCTGAATCCAGCGATCCGTGTGATTGCTGCAGAACCAAAATGGGCCAACGATGCGTTTCGTAGCATGGCTTCGGGGCAGATCGAACCTGTGTTGCGAACAGATTCAATTGCAGACGGCCTACGCACATCACTGGGCAGTCTGACGTTTCCGATCATCTACGAACTGGTGGATGAAGTTCTGTGCGTTTCTGAATCGGCAATCGTTGAGTCCATGGAAATGATTGCTTCGCACGCAAAAATGATCGCGGAACCATCTGGAGCGGTTCCACTTGCGGTTGTGCGTGAACACCGTGATCGATTTGCAAATCAACGTGTTGTCTGCGTCGTTTCCGGCGGCAATCGGGATCTGTGAATCTTCATAGGGTGAGCGGCAGAAACGAATCGACCAAAGATGTCTCCGCGCCGAAGGAATCCGACCTGGGACAGGTCGGACTACGTAAGCAGACCTGTCCCAGGTCTGCATCCGGCAGCGTCATTGACAGTCAACGGTCGTGTGAATTACCAACGTAGCACGAAGAAATACAGCGTCTTTCTATCACCTGAGTGACAGAAATTTGGTCGTTCAATTCCATCGCCACGCAAAAAGGAATCCGACCTGGGACAGGTCGGACTACGTACGCAGACCTGCTTCCTTCAACATGATCGACGAGAATTGCCCGCATCAGTTCACAGCAGCCGCGCCTGGCTGAGCGCCTCTCGGAGCGCCGGGTTGCTGACCGGGCTGCAGCCCCGGTTGTTGAGGCGATTGCTGTCCCGGCTGCTCACTTCCAGCCGGTGGCTTCATCAGGTCGCGCAAGCGCTCCTGGATAAGCCCCAAATCGATACTTTTATCGACATGCAACACCTGCACGACCGATGATGAATTCGCAGCTTCATCAAGTGATTCAATCATTTCGCCAATTGTATCCATCAATGTTCCCGATGACGACACGATCAACGTGTTTGAAGAATCATCGATCCCCATCGACAGCAATCCCTTGAACCGAATCGGTTCTTCTTCGTCACCTTCGCTACCACCCGACGACGGGCCTCGAGGCAGAAACGTCACAAGGCCGCTGCCGCCTTGACGCTGCCCTTTGTTGTCAGCTTCCAGAGCTTTATCATTCGAACTTAACAAGTCACGAAAGACATCTTTAACGGCGGCAGCAACCATGCCAGCTTTTGCGTGCTTGAGGCGAAAGATGGTGGTCACTCGCATCGAACGCGAATCCGATGGTTCTGGCACATCATAAATCCCAATCAGGTCTTCTATGATCTGCAATTGTTTGGCATCAGCATCACGTACCAGAATCGTGCTGGTGAAATTGTCGGAGATGAACTGCGGCTGACGGCGTTTTGATAAACTGTGATTCCCCTTCGTCTTCTTTTGCGACGGCATGAAGCCATACCACGGATCGTATTCAATACCGCTCCTGGTTTGTTCTTCTGATTTGAAAAAGTCTTTCAGGTTCAACGTGACCCATGATGGCGTCGCATACTTCAAACGAAAGATCTTATAGCTGCGACGAGGTGCAGCCACTTGTCCCATCAGTTCTTCCAGTGCCGCCAGTGCCGCAAGATCACGACTGCTGGCAATCAGCTTTCCGTCTGGAGTTACAGAGAACTTGATCGGCGCTGGCTGACTACCGTCACGCTGCAATTCGTCTCCATTTTGTGGATCGCCATTCAGACTTCGTCTAACGTTTGATGTTGACTCAGGAGGCATGGCACCGGCGTCTTCTGGTGATGATTCGTCAGAATTGGCATTGGCCTCTGGAGCCGCCTCTTTGAGCTGACGGCGGAGGCGATCGATCAACTTCCGATCAATGATGGGGTCTGATTTTGCAGCAGATTCTTGCGGTTCAACGGAAGTGCCGTTACCACTATCCGATGGCGCGGGCACTTTTGTTTCGGCCGTATCAGACGCACCCTTGTTACTGGAATCCGTCGCCGTTTCATCAATGTCGCGTTTCGTCAGAACCAATCGTCCCGATCCGTACGCCGAAGAATTCTGCTGCGAACGAGCACGATCTGCACTTTGCAGCAATTCATCAAACGGGCTCGCAGCGGCAGAACTGGAAGTCACTGAACTGGCGGTGGCTGGCGACGTTCGTGACGGCTGTCGTCGTCCATCTTTCCAGACGAAAACACGCGGCGAGTCGGCTTCAATTTGCGTCACATTATCGGGAGAAATCTTGCCATTTTTTTCGCCATCTTCATCAGCGGGCACATCGGATTCGTCGGTTGGCTTTGGAAGTTCCTTAGGCAGATCAAATTCCAAACGATTTCCACGTTGCCAATACTGCTGCAATCGTTGTTGCAATCCTTGTAGATCTTCATCGGAATTGATTTCAAAAACACGCACGCCATCGTCTGCGGAATTGGGATCGGGCAGTTCTCCCAGCTTCATCAGCAACGTTCGAATTTCCTCCATCTCGATCGCATTCGCATTCACCAGTAAGCGGTTGTTTTCGATGTCTGCTTCAATTCTAAAGATTTTCTCTTTTGGCTCTTCAGCCCCCTGATTCATGTCAAAATAACCATACATACGCCGGCGTGGATTTTCTTCTTCCTGTTTAGGCTCCGCATCAAATAACATGCGAATGGTGCCTGCCACGTATTCAGCATCCAGTCGTCTCAGAGTAATCACTTCAAACTGCCGCGAAGACTGATCCATTTTTTCAACCAGCGTCGTAATCGTCAGGTGATCCGACAAAGTCGCCCACGCCATGATCGATTTCTTGCTCTTATCGACCTTCAGCACAGTACCCGGATCAAGGTCACCCAATTGCTGAAGTAAATCCACCAATGTTTGAGGATCAACAGATTCCAGACGATAAATTTTCATGCGGTTGATATTCTGCAACAGGCTGCTTTCGCCGCCACGCGGCACATCAATCTCTTTGACAGCACGTTCAATCACCGCCATCTGATCGGGAGCACCGATGGCCAGAATGGTGTTCTCGCGTTGGTTCAGAACCAGCCGTGTCTCCTTGGGAGCTTTGGCTCCAGCAGCGCCAGGTTGAGCTCCTGCCTGCTGCATTTGCTGCTGCATTTGCTGCAT
>JBDNFT010001227.1:0-2538 GCA_041689695.1 Planctomycetaceae bacterium
AGAGATCCGCTGCCGATTGCGGTGGCCAGATAGACTGGATTGAAGCCCAGCTTTTCCTTTGTCAGTTCCATCGCCGCCATCATGGCCGAGACCGTGATCATGGCTGTTGTGCTTGAGCCCTGAGCGACCTTAAGAATCGCCGCAAGACAGAAGGCTAGAATCAGAGAAATGAAACCCGTGGATCCCGTTTGCTCAAATGAACTTTGAATGGTTGCAGCGACATTGGTCGCTTTGAGCATCGCTCCGAACGCACCGCCGGCGGCTGTGATCAAAATCACAAGGCCAGCGCTCAGCAGGGCGTTCTCCACAGATATTGTAAACTCATTCGATTTCGGACGCTTCAGTCGAACCCACGTGATCATGGAAATCACCATGGAGATCAGCAAGGCAAGGCTGGGATTGCCAGCCATCTCAGTCCATGGTTTGACAGTGGCCCAGAAGCTGGGACCTTCCGCTGGCTTCAGTGCACCGACGACTGTGTCACCAGAGATCAGCAGAACGGGCAACAACACGGGCAACAACGCTTCAATGAGCGGAACCCGCATGATTTCTGCATGACGCTGAGCAATTGCTTCGTCGGTATTGTCGTCCTCAGAAAAGACCGGCATTCGGCCAATCGTCACATATCGATCCATCAGAGTGGCGACTGCCAGCGCAGCCATAGCGGCCGGGGCTGCAACCATCAACCCAACCACCATCATCAGCCCCACCGAGATATTCAGTGTCGCCGCCATGGCCAGCGGGCCAGGTGTGGGCGGAACCATCGTATGAGTGATCGCGCCGCCGGCGGCAATGGCGCAGACGTAAAGTAAGTAATTTTTGCGAGTTGTGCGGTACAGTGATTTTGCGAGCGGCACGAGCAGATAAAACACAGTGTCGAAAAATACCGGCACTGACAGCACAAACCCGCTGCTCATCAGCGCTAGAGACGCTCGCTTCGCGCCCAGCAGTCGAAGAAACGCATGCACGATGCGATCGGCCGCACCGCTCAGCATCATGGCTTCGCCAATGACCGCAGCAAAACCAATGACCAACCCGATCTTCCCGGCGTTCTCGCCAAATGCGACCGCCACCCGCGAGACCTTTTCGTTGATCGGTCCGGGAGCAAGAAAGCTGACCAACAGTGCTGCCGAAATCAGCGCAATGAAAGCGTTGATTCGCAAAAAAATGATCAGTCCTAAGACAGTCAAAATGCCAATGATCACAATCAGATAGGGATGCATCCGCGGGGTTCGCCTTTGTAAAAAAGTCTAGCAGAATTCTTACTGCGGACCGTCAGTCGAGCCCCGAAGTTTATCAAGAGAGCACTGCCATATCTCCCACACGAGCGTGGTTTTGGGGAAATAGTCGAAGCCGTCGCGTGGAGGAGGGACGCGAGAATAATCCGAGTGGCAATCCAGACCGCCCCCCCGAGGATACCTTTCCTCAAACCACGACTGTGACAGAACTATGACATCCCAAACGATTCCCGCAGTAACTCCGGCATCAATATTCCATATCGAAACGAATGACCGGTTGTCAGATTGTGAAACACGACAACAGCCGGGCTGAACAACGCAGCATCCATCGCGTAGAAATCATGATTCGCAGCCTTGAACAGCGACAGAAATGTTTGTCCGTGAGATGCAGACGAATTGGACGGCACTTTTTCGCCTACAGACTTGATTGCGTCATCACTGCATCGAACCCACAGATTCACCGTCGCACCATAAAGGATAGAATCGTTTGTGCGTCCGATGCCGTTCAGATCATTCTTCGCGACTGGCGGCAACGGAGCTCTGCCAGTGCCACTGACGATATCCTCTAACGGAAAGTGCAGTTCATGCAGTTTGTGCAGCGCTGTTTCGACGGATCTGGCCACGACCTGAACGTTGCCAGCCTGCGATGCCGTTGGAGCGACCGCCAATGTCAGCCGACATTTTTCCGGTAGAGATTTTTGAATCAAATCAATCGCCGATTGTGATGGCATTGATCCCGCTTCCAGCACACCGACGGCCACACGTCCGTCTTCTGACTCCGGCAGATGCTTGAAGATTTCTTCCTTTCGCACCAGTGACCGCATTGAGCCGGACCCCATGGCAAAGTAGTTGTCCGTTGCGATTTTCCAGCCAGCATATTGACTCATCAAACACGCAGCGACAGGATGATCCGTCCGCACAAAAACCTGAGGCACATCAACCAACTGTGAATCACCAGGCACGATCTCCACGTCGGCCATTCCGGACAGGCAGATTTTCGCCAGCAGCACACCGGCCTCCAGCCCGCCTTCGGCCTTCACGCCAAAATCCAGCAACTGCACGCCATCGACCTGCTCGACGCCGATACGCAGACTTTCTGTTCGAGACTTCGCAAACGCCGTCAAGTGACCGGCGCGTTGGTTGAGATTTCTAACATGTGTCACTGCATACTCCGGCAAACACAGCGGCAATGAGATCTTCAGCCGCCTTCGATATGATTCCAACAACATCCACAGCCATTCGGGGAGTATAGCTCCTTGAAACTGATTTGAAACAATACGACTAAATCATAAAGGAAAAG
>JBDNFT010001228.1:0-1552 GCA_041689695.1 Planctomycetaceae bacterium
CGACTCGCGACAGAGAAGCCATCAATAAGACGTTTTCCGGCATGCTGAAGCTGGTGTATCCTCATCGGGAAGCCACCGTCGGGGAGATGGAAGAACTGCTGGTCTGGGCCATGGAAGGTCGAAAGCGAGTGAAAGACCAGCTGATGCGGTTTGATGAGACATATCCCTCCGTTACCTTTGCTTTCACAAAGCTGGCAACGGGAGAAGTTGTCCACGTTTCGACGCTTGAAGAGCAGCAATATCCAAACATCTACTGGCCGGAACGGCTTCGTGGTACAGCGGTTGTTGAGTCTGAAGCAGAGCCGAACACTAAGAATCAGAGGACCGCAAATCCGGCTTCGTCAGAGCAGCCCGATCAGCTACCCGCAATTCGAAAAGTGATCCGGGAAAATCAGACCGGCATCGACTTCGATTCGCTGTTCGGGCCGTATCTGAAAGGTGCGAAAGAAGTGACAATTACGGATACCTACATCCGTAAGTTTCATCAGGCTCGCAATCTGATGGAATTGCTGGAAACGATCGCTCGCCAGAAATTCGATTCAGAAGACGTCCACGTGCATCTGATCGCAGCTCCCGACGATATTGGTACTGTGTATCAGGAAGAATACTTCTCAAAGATTAAGGAAAACGTCGGTCCAATCGGCATCATATTCTCCTGGGAATTCCGCAATGATCTTCACGCACGCCATATCACCACGGACAACGGCTGGGAAATCCTGCTGGATCGCGGACTGGATGTCTTTCAACCTTGTGACCTGAAAGACGCCTTCAGCCCAGCAAACCGAATGCAGAGGTTCCGTCAGTGCAGGAAGTTTGAGGTGACGTTCCGCAGGAAGGATACTTAGTTCTGGATGCACACGGTCCCTAAGTCGCGTCAGCAGTTTTCAACGGCCGCTGCTGCTCGTATAGTGATCGACTGTGCCAAGTGGATTCCCTATTTCATAAAAATTAGCTCCAAGTTCCCTGCAGTGACACTGTGGCGTTGGTTCATATTTCTCCAGGTGAGTTCCCGGCTGGCAATGTGTTAAAACGAAAGAATCAGTAATGCTGCGTGCGATCGAAATTGAGAACTTCAAAGCCTTTGGGAAGCGGCAGCGGATTGAACTCGCGCCGATCACGCTCATTTTTGGCGAGAACAGCGCAGGAAAGAGTTCCATTCTGCAGTCGCTGTCATTGCTGAAGCAATCACGTCGGCATGGCGATGAGAAT
The DNA here is from genome assembly GCA_041689695.1 of Planctomycetaceae bacterium. Lineage (GTDB taxonomy): Bacteria > Planctomycetota > Planctomycetia > Planctomycetales > Planctomycetaceae > SXXK01. The sequence continues at coordinate 1,210 of JBDNFT010001228.1, forward strand.
GTTTTTCTCGTACCGTGAATTGAGGGAGGGTATGTAGACCTTGGCAGCTTTGAAGAGTTGATTTTCGATCATGACCAAAAGAAAACATTGAAGTTCCGCCTAGATTTCCGTGACACGGCTGCTGGCCTGAGAGGATCTGACCTTGGAGTCAAGCAGCCTCTGAGTGGCATTGCTCCGGGTCGAGACTTAAAGGGGGCCAAACGAGATTTCGATGGCGTTGCGGCTGCAGATCACGCTGATGACCTGGGTGTCGAACTGAGTTTCTTCCGCCGTTCCGCTCGCAGTGCAATTCAACTCGTCGATTGGTCTCTCTATGAAAACATTAAGAACCAATGGCGTAAAC
>JBDNFT010001229.1:0-3933 GCA_041689695.1 Planctomycetaceae bacterium
CAGGCGAAGAAGTGACTATCAACTACAACGGCGATGCCAACTCAAAGGAATCGGTGTGGTTTGATGTGATTGAGAGCAATGCTGAAGCTGCCCCAAAGTCCGCTAAAACCAAAGCCGTTGCTTTACCTCAAAAAGCCAGCCGTACAAAACCTGCTGCTGCCAAAAGCCGGAAGCCAACAACTGTTACCACAAAGCATGCGCCAAAGAAAAGCAGCAAATCAAAGGCTTGAACTTCGCCCGGAAATGGTATGACAGCTTTTATTCCCAGCAAACTGTGTGCGTGACGGCCTTTGTCAAATTGGTATACTTCGTCATTCATCTGAACGAATTCTCGTCAACAAAGATCGTGATTTTGTGATGATGGTGAATCGAATGCGGAGGGGGCCTTCGCAAGTCCATCGATAGCCTCATTTCTCACCGCGCACAGAATGACTTGCGATTCATCGTGCTGTCGTTCATCGTCCTGTCAACCGTCTAAATCCAGTTTTGACTCGCGCGCCGCAGGCCGAGTTCATCGGCGAGTCGCATCAGCATGGAAATGCCAGCACTGATTGGCAGACTGATAATCAATAGTGAGGGCAGGGACGTCTTCACAGCGGAATCAATCTCGGCCAGTGCCGGGATCGCAGACAGATTCATCTGCCCGATCAATTGCAGTCCGACCGCCAGCAGCGTGAACAGTGGAAGGTGCAGCGGTGTCATCATTTTCAAAAACGACTGGCGACGCGAACGATAGTCGTCAGATTTAGATGTCGGACTGATCAAACAGACGGCTATGGCCGGTAGCAGCATCGGACACAGCGGCAGAAATCCGGGTCGCGCGATCCAGTCGATCAACAACGCCGTGGCGGACAGCAGGATTCCGGTGCCGGTGCCCATCCAGAACATGATCCCACACGCGATCGGCAACAGCAGAGCCCCCTGAGTCAATGACTGTGACCATGCAATTTCAACCGCGATCGTCAGCCACAGGATCGCTAACGCCAGAACGATTTTCATCTGACTGCCTTTGTTCGTTGGGGTTTACATCCAGCAGAAAATAGCTGTCTGTGTATGTTGTGGGATTCGCCAGAATTCCAGATGCTGACTGGATTTCTGGCGAAATCCACGACGGCACGGATTGACCGCATGATACCTTCTTCTAGGGTGTCGGTTTGGAATCTGTCATCGTCATCGTCTCCGGCCGCAGACTCATTCGGACGATCCCCACCTGATCCAATTCTGCAACCGTGAAGCCGGGCTTGATTCGCACGTCCCATTGGCCACCGGCCAGGAACTCGGCAGATGTGACAGTTCCGAAAAATAGTCGCGGCCCGCGAACACCGTTGATATCGGCACTGATCACCGTGTCTCCCACTGTGACAGCTTCCGTATATGGAATTCCCGTCACACGGCACTCCAGTGCGCCAGTGCCTTCCAGCATCCCGATCGCCCCGAACACAAGGCCGTCTTCAGATGATCGCAATAACTGAACCTGTGCTCGGAAATCAATTGATGTCAACGGCTGCACGACACTGACCCATCGGCCTGTTTTTTCGATTCGTCCGACAACGCTTGATCCAGATAAAACTCGATCACCCGCTGCAACGCCCGCATCTGAGCCCACATCGACAACGGCACCGTTTCCATCCACGACAAGTTCTGAACGGTTGATTCCCGCAGATTTCCCGGCGGAGATGATCAGTTCTCTTAACGATCCCGGCAGTCCATTGCTGCTGATCACTTGAGCCGGAATCATCGCGTATTCATTGAGCGATTCCGCAGGATCAATCGCCTCCGCGATGACCGACGCCGTCTGCGAGCGTTTGAGGTCACGACGCAGCCGTGCGTTCTCAATCATCAATTGTCGGAGTGCCTTCATCTGCTGAGCATTGTTGGCATCCACAGTATCTGACACCAAAGAACGGGCAGGTTCGTTTGCCTCGACTCCGCTATCGGAAGTCGCCTTCATGGCGATTACGGCGAGTCGTCCAGGACTGAACGCATCGTGCAAAGCTGATCGAGTGCCAACAAGCATTTCTCTGCGATCAGCAAACAAAACGACCAGTGACAGCATAAACATCGTAATGGCTGGCAACCAAAGTCGATGCTGAGAATTCTCAATGCGCATGAAAGGTCCCCGCTATTGGTCGTTTATGCTGTATGTACTCAGGAGTGGAGTCCTGGAACAAGAATTTTCTGTCCCTGATGCAATACATTTCATTGCCGCATTCCGTCATCAAGTCCGTGCTTCCAGCGATCCAGATGGTCGAGGCAAATCATGGCTCCTCGCGTGACGGCTGTGCGGGGCGAATCGACAACTCGCACCGGGATGCCAAGATGTTGCGAGAGATAACGATCGATGCCTCGCAGTAACGCGCCGCCGCCGGCGAGCACTAAACCCGTGTCCGCCAGATCCGCGATGAGTTCTGGCTGACAACGTTCAATCGTGCGACGAATACTGTCGACAATTTCTTCGAGTGGCTCATAGAGCGATTCGCGAATTTCCTCGCTGGTCACCAGTGCCTTGCGAGGAATTCCGCTGGCCGTGTCCAGCCCGCTGACTTCATGAGTCAGCTCATGATCCAGCGGTGCCGCGCTGCCGATGGCAATTTTGAGTTGCTCAGCCGTTTGATCACCGATGCGAAGCGAATATCGCCGACGCAGATAACGGACAATTGCTTCATCCATCGCATCCCCAGCGACACGAATGGATTGTGACGCAACGATATCTGCCAAGCTCATCACTGCCACTTCCGTCGTCCCGCCGCCGATGTCACAAATCATACTGGCCAACGGTTCGGAAACTGGCAAACCTGCGCCGATCCCGGCTGCTTTCGCGTCATCAATCAACCAGACTCGCCCCGCGCCGGCTCGTTCAGCGCTGTTGAAGACGGCTCTGCGTTCGACTGCTGTAATACAACCAGGCACCGCGATGATTACTCGCGGACGCATTCCGACCGAGCGGCCACAGGCTTTCCGCATAAAGTAACGCAACATGGTTTCACAAAGTTCAAAGTCGTTGATGACTCCATGACGCAACGGGCGGACGGCTTGAATACCTTCCGGAGTTCGCCCGAGCATTTGATAGGCCAGCTTGCCAACGGCAGCCCCGCGTCCGACGACTCGATAAGTTCCCCTGGGCACCGCCACCACCGATGGCTCATCAATACGAATGCCCTCACCTGGCATACCGATCTGAGTGGACGTAGTCCCCAAATCGATCGCCAGATCGGAACAAAATCGTTTTCGAACCCAGGCCAGCATCCGTGCTTCCCTGTAGAATTTCTACGTTAGGTACGTCAGCCTTTTCAGGCTGACTTGGTCGTCTTCATGTCAGGCTGGAAAGCCTGACGTACTTCTTCTCAAGCCTGTTTTTTACAGGCAAACCGGCAATTACCGCAAGACGCAGATTTTCGCAGCAAATTCAGCCTGTTTTATGTTTAACGGGCTGGCACGTCAGGAAATGTCGATTTGACAGGACGATTTAAGGCCAGGACGATGAGTCGCAAATTCTGCCCCGGATTCTCGTTCCGGGGCTCCAGCCCTGGAACGCACTGCTCCGGAGGCTCCTGCCTCCAGCGAAATCACGGGAAGCACGAACATCTTTGTTTGCTTCGCAAGAATCGAATATCCTGCGTAAGCAACATCAGATTCTGCAAGTGCCAATCTGCCCACCAAAATGGATGCCGTTCCCATGGTCAAACAACCGTTCAAGATGTCTCTGCTGACATGTATCATTTGTTTCGGTCTCGCAGCGACGCCCGGATGCACTTCAAAGACTCCTGCGCCAACGAAGCCCGACGACAAAAACTCGACCACGAATGGTACAAAATCTGGTTCCGAGATCGAAGATGGTAGTGGGCTGAAAACTGAACAAGCTCGCAACATTCTAAGCCTGCACAGTCGCGGCATTGGTCACCTTGAAAACAAAGAATGGGCCGAGGCCGAATC
>JBDNFT010001230.1:0-2502 GCA_041689695.1 Planctomycetaceae bacterium
TTACAGAGCACGCATTCCGTGCAGCAGCACAAGCGCGACAGCCGCGACAACACCGACACGGATATTGTCGTTGATTCGTGACCGCAATGATTCGGCAATGGCCGCCGCCACCACAGCGGGTGCAGTCAAAAACAATGCCATGCCAAGGGAGACTGGCGGCTCTGAGGCTTCAGGATTATGCGTTTCGCCCCAATAGATCAAGGTGGCCATCAAGGAACCAACCACAACAAATCCCAGCAACCCAATCCATGACTTCCCGGAATTCCAAGGCAGTCGCGGGCCTCGAAATACGCTTCCAATCAGCGTTGCGGAGCCGTCACCAAATGCCAAAATGGCCAGCACGGCTAGTCCCAGTTCCAGATGCTTTGGAAACAGAAAAGATGTTCCCAGCACTGAAATCGCGTAGCCGCCGACCGCTCCCAATCCAGCCCCTTCACCGCGCCGCTGGATTTGACGGAACCCTAATAGTATCCAGACTCCAATGACCAGGCAACAGGACAGGATGGTCAACTGCAGCGTCGGAGAAATTGGATCGGCATGTGGCACCACAAGCAAACCAAACGCCAGTACCCCTGGAGTCATATGCCAGAATCGACGCTTCAACTCGCGATATGGCAACGGTTTAAAGGTCCAGCCTTCAGCAAGCGAATCCAGAACGCTCGCCCTTGAGCCTTGATTGTCCAGAGGCGAGATCCGCGTCTTGTGTCGCACTGGTTTCAGTTGATGTCGAACAACCGCCATCGCCGCCCCCGGGATCTAACGAGACCAAATTTCTGACCACGTCAAGTATAGATCGTTTTTTCGATCGCCCCAAAACGCGATAAATCACGGAGATTTTGGCAGGCATTCGCAGCGAACGCGGACTTCATAACTATCCTCGTAAATTCACCGGCAATTCCTGCATGTCGGCCGGCATTGCACAACAAATTGAATTTTGTCGGCACGCTGGACAAGCCATGCGTCTCCGTGACATGCTACTGACTCAACCACTTCTAAACCTTTAGCCTGCTTGTCAGATTCAACACGGAAGAATCCAAGATCATGCGAATTTTCTTCTCCATCGCCGCCATTATCGTTTCCCTTTTGCCAACTTTTGCACATGCTCAACCTGCCTCACCCGCGAAATCTCCAATGAACACACGACCAATCACTGTTGAAGACCTGTTTCAGTTTAAGCGTGTTGGACCTCTGGACATCAGTCCCGATGGAAACTGGGTTGCCTATGCTATTTCAGAGATCACTGAGTCAAAACAGAATAAATCAATGTCACGGATGTGGCTGGTACCAACGGACGGTTCAGTGCCGCCGAGACAACTCACCAACAGTACCGCCAAGGACACAAATCCAAAATGGTCACCGAATGGACGCTGGATTTTGTTTGAATCCACGAGATCAGGCAGCGGCCAATTGTGGATCATTAACCCCGCTGGCGGCGAAGCAAGGCAGTTGACAACCATCAGTACGGATGCGTCCAACGGAACATGGTCTCCCGACGGCAAACACGTTGCCTTTGTATCGGCTGTTTATCCCGAATACTCTCCGCTGCCATTTGCAGAAAGTGACGCCGCAAATAAAAAGAAAGCTGATGAGATCGCAAGTTCGCCAGTCAAAGCTCGCGTCTTCAAGCAACTGTTCTACCGTCACTGGGATAGTTACGTCGAAGATAAACGCCAACATCTTTTTGTGGCTGACGTCAGCATGAATGATGCGGGTGATCTGGTCGCTGAATCGCCCCGCGATGTCACACCGGGAGACCGTGATGCTTATCCAACGTCCACAACATTTTCGGCCCGGCAGGATTTCTGCTTCAGCCCGGACAGCAGCCATCTGATCTTCAACGCCGTTCCCGCAACGGACGAATCGTGGAGTACAAATTATGATCTGTGTCGCGTCCCCGTCAGTGGTGGAACCACAGAATGGCAAACACTGACGGAATCGAACCTTGCGGCTGATGGCCATCCCGTGTTTTCGCCTGATGGAACAAAACTAGCGTTTCGAGCCCAGCGAACTCCTGGCTACGAAGCTGACAAATGGGAAATTGTCGTCGCCGAATGCACTGCTGATGGCAATGTTACAGGCACGCCAGCATCGCTGACGTCAGAGGTTGATTTATCGTTTGACGAACTCGTCTGGCGCGGCAACGAACATCTGATCGCGGCGGCAGAAGCGAACGGCTCAAAAGCGTTATTCAGTGTTTCTCTGAAGGAGCCGAATATTGTTGAACGCGGGCAGTCTGTGGGTACAAATGGAAGTCTAAGTATCTCCGTCGATGGCAAAACGCTCGTCTGTAGCAACACCAACCTTACGCATCCAGCCGACATTTACAGAGTACGGATGGAGCCATCGTTTCTAAGAACCAAAGCACCGGGTGACAATCTTTCACACGCAAATAGGGCGTTGCTGGAACAATTGGATCTGCCCAAGGCTGAAAGCGTTACGGTTGTCGGTGCGGACGGAGATCCGATGCAGATGTGGGTTTTGCTGCCGCCTGGATTCGATAAA
>JBDNFT010001231.1:0-3610 GCA_041689695.1 Planctomycetaceae bacterium
AACTGGATGATGCTCACCGGGCTGATCGTGCTCGTGTTTCTTGTCACCCACATTATGGACATGAAGCTGAAGGCGAATCCCGGGGTCGATTACACAGCGGCAATGAATGCTGACGAAGTCATTGACAACGAATTTCAGGCGGTGAAGAGTGTTCTTTCGACGCCTCTGAATGCGGCAATCTATATGACGGGACTTGTTGCGCTGGGGATTCACTTATCGCACGGTTTTCGCAGTGCTTTGCAGACTTTGGGTGTTAATCACAAGCGATGGAACACGCTGCTGAAATACGGCGGGATTCTGTTTGCGTGGGCAATCGCATTTGGCTTTATGAGTCTTGTTGTTTGGGCGATGTCGTATAAATCCTGAGTAGGCTGACAAGTCTGTTGTCGGCCAGTCTTCCAAAGAAATTCTGAGGTCTTCCGATGGTTCGCGTGGCAAGTGACACACTGAACTCGCGAGTTCCCGATGGTCCCCTTCAGTTGAAGTGGGACAAACATCGATTCGACATGAAGCTCGTGAATCCAGCCAACAAACGCAAGTTCAGCGTCATTGTTGTTGGCACGGGTCTGGCTGGAGGAGCGGCTGCCGCTTCTCTGGGTGAACTTGGTTACAACGTCAAGTCATTCTGTTTTCAGGACAGCCCTCGTCGAGCCCATAGTATTGCCGCTCAGGGTGGCATCAATGCTGCCAAGAATTATCAGAACGACGGCGACAGTGTTTGGCGTTTGTTCTACGACACGCTCAAGGGCGGCGACTATCGGGCGCGTGAAGCAAACGTCTATCGTTTGGCTCAGGTTTCGAATAGCATCATCGATCAGTGTGTGGCTCAAGGTGTTCCGTTCGCTCGCGAATACGGTGGGACGCTTTCCAATCGCTCGTTCGGTGGAGCTCAGGTTTCGCGAACGTTTTATTGCCGCGGCCAAACCGGACAACAACTTTTGCTCGGTGCGTATCAGGCAATGATGCGGCAGGTTTCGACGGGTAAGGTTAAAGTCTTCGCTCGCCGCGAAATGCTGGAATTGGTGGTCGTTGACGGACTGGCTCGCGGCATCGTGGTACGAAATCTGGTCACAGGTCAACTGGAAACTCACACCGCTGATGCCGTTGTCGTTGCGACTGGCGGATACGGCAACGTTTATTACCTTTCAACAATGGCGAAGGGTTGCAACGTCACCGCTGCATGGCGATGTGCTCGCAAGGGAGCCCTGTTTGCAAATCCGTGCTATACGCAGATTCATCCAACGTGCATTCCGGTGACTGGAGATTATCAGTCCAAGTTGACTTTGATGAGCGAAAGCTTGCGCAACGACGGTCGTGTCTGGGTGCCGAAAGGAAAAGGCGACAAGCGTGTGCCGGATCAGATTCCGGATACGGAACGTGACTACTTTCTGGAACGCCGTTATCCGTCATTCGGCAATCTCGCGCCTCGCGATGTTTCTTCTCGTGCAGCGAAAGAACGCTGCGACGCTGGTCATGGCGTGGGCGAAACAGGCCTTGCTGTCTTCCTGGATTTCCAGGATGCAATCAAGCGTGATGGCGAAGACGCCATTCGCAAGAAATACGGCAACCTGTTCCACATGTACGACAAGATCACTGCGGAAAATCCTTACAAGCAGCCAATGCGAATTTTCCCGGCTGTTCACTATACGATGGGCGGACTGTGGGTCGATTATAATCTGATGAGCAACGTGCAGGGACTTTTCGTGCTGGGCGAAGCCAACTTCTCCGACCACGGTGCCAATCGACTTGGTGCAAGTGCCTTGATGCAGGGATTGTCGGACGGTTACTTCGTAATTCCTTACACGATCGGCGATCATCTGGCGGCGACAAAGCTGGAAAAAATCACAGACGATCATCCTGCATGCCTTCAGGCAAAGAAAGACGCCGAAGATCGTATTTCGAGTTTGATGGCCGTCCAGGGAAAACGTTCGGTCGATTCCTTCCATCGTGAACTTGGGCTGCTGATGTGGGAGAAGTGTGGGATGGCTCGCAATCGCAGCGGCCTCACGGAAGTCATCGGGCAGATTCGTGAATTGCGGGAGCAGTACTGGAAGGATGTGCGAGTCCTCGGTTCTGGCGATACGCTTAATCAGAGTCTCGAAAAGGCCGGTCGAGTGGCTGACTTCATGGAGTTCGCCGAACTGCTTGCCATCGATGCCCTGAACCGTGAAGAATCCTGTGGTGGACATTTCCGAGAAGAATACCAGACGTCCGAAGGCGAAGCGGCCCGCAACGATGCCGATTATTCCTACGTGTCAGCATGGGAATTCAAGGGCAACAACGAAGAACCAACTCTGCATAAGGAACCGCTGGTCTTCGAAAACGTGAAGCCTTCGACCAGGAGTTACAAATAATCATGAGCACTGATCAATTGAATTTGAATCTCCGCGTCTGGCGTCAGGCGGGACAAAACGACAAAGGTGGCTTCAAGACTTATCGTCTCAACGGCGTCAGCACCCACATGTCGTTTCTCGAAATGCTGGACGTTTTGAATGAGCAACTGATCTCTCAGAATGAAGAGCCCGTTGCATTTGACCATGACTGCCGTGAAGGCATTTGCGGCATGTGCAGCCTGATGATCAACGGTCAGGCACATGGACCGGACAACGCCACAACAACTTGCCAACTCCACATGCGCCGCTTCAACGACGGTGACACTGTCACGATTGAACCATGGCGTGCGGCGGCATTTCCGGTGTTGCGTGACCTGGTCGTTGACCGTTCTGCGTTTGACCGCATTATCTCCGCTGGCGGATTCGTTTCGATCAACACAGGCAACGCTCCAGACGGCAATGCGGTACCGGTCCCTGGCGTGAAGCAGGAAGTCGCAATGGACGGTGCCGCTTGCATCGGTTGTGGCGCTTGTGTCGCAGCCTGTAAGAATGCGTCGGCGATGCTGTTTGTGTCAGCGAAAGTTTCGCAGCTTGCGATCCTGCCGCAGGGCAATCCTGAACGCAATGCTCGAGTCATCAATATGGTGGCTCAAATGGACAAGGAAGGTTTCGGCTCCTGCACGAATACGTCCGAATGCGAAGCGGCCTGCCCTGCCGAGGTGTCGGTGGCTCATATCGCAAGATTGAACCGCGAATATCTGCGAGCGACGATTTTCGCTGAAACGTAACCCGACCTGTCCTCAGGTCGGGATCCAGACAACTGCCGCAAATCGAAAGTACGTCAGGCTTTCGAGGCTGACATGAAAAGAACAAAGTCAGCCTTGAAAGGCTGACGTACTTTATTCACCGGTTGATGGCGCTTCAACGACAATGCAACGGTCAAACTGTTTCCGGAGAGATCGCGATGCCTTCACCGTTTCCAGGCATGAATCCGTGGATGGAAGCTCCTGAGCTTTGGCCCGGAGTTCATGCTGCACTGATTTCTGAGATTCGTTCACGGCTGAATTCTATCATGCCGACACGGTACTTCGCGGATGTCGAAGAACGGATCATTCTTTGCGACGTCGATGATCCAATGATTCGACTCATTATTCCCGATGTGACAGTGCGTGAGTCGTCTAACCCGGTAATGCTCGATTCACCATCGTCAGTCGTGGCAACAATCACGCCCGCTTTGCAGGCTCATGTTTCCGAACCGCAGTTTAAAGAACGACACA
>JBDNFT010001232.1:0-2420 GCA_041689695.1 Planctomycetaceae bacterium
ACGCCTTCCGGAAAGACGGCAATCGTATCACTGACGAGATGTTCTTTGGCTTCGCGTGGCTTTCGACCAGTGGATTTTTTTCGCGGCTTTTTATCGGAGTCTTTGTTTCCAAGTTTATTGGGGTCGAGCAGTTTGTTGCGTTCGAGACTGTAATTTTCCGTGAAGACCGGCTTTTTCGAAGACTTGACGTTGAGCTTGGTTGCCAGCAAGGCTTCCAGTCGCTCGATTCGCTCCTTGAGTTGTTTGTTTTCTTCTCTGAGCTGTTGATTCTCTTGAGTGATCTCAGCAACCAGTTTCGATAGCTCTGCGATCTGATTCGCTTGCTCAGCAATCGTCAGCTCCCGCGGATCGATTTGTAGTCGTGCAACGTCAGACATGACGAACGGGTAACAAATCCATCAATTCTCCGAAACCCCAATCGAAAATGGGCGGCTACTTCCCCAGGATTCCGTCCGGTAGAACAATGCCCATCCGACCACCCGGCTTCAGCCATTGAAGGCAGCGTTCGATGAACAAAATTTCCGGGGCGACGCTTCCCTGACGTGATTCCGTCTTGCGAAATCCACCGCCTGCAGTCCGCTCCCAGCGGTATGCAAGTTCATAGTGTCGAAGAATATTTGGGTCTGTGATTGGGATGTCCGATCCGAATGGCGGATTGGTAATCACCACATCCATCGAACCCAGCTTCCCTTTCTTCTTCATAAATTCGACGCCGCTCAGGTTGCCCTCAGGGAACTTCAGTGAATTCATGTGGAAGACATTTGCCATCTGGTTGCAGGCCATCACCACATTCATCTGCGATGCACGGACAAGCGATGGATCGAAGTCGGCACCAAACAGGTAGTTCTTGGCAAAGGTCTTGAGACGCTTTAGAAAGTTGTTAAATACGACGGTCGACTCCGTATCAGGATTTGAGTCTTCTTCTTCTCGAAACTTCTTGATGAGGTATGCAAGGATGGCTCGAAGAAAGCCGCCGGTTCCACAGGCCGGGTCGACAATCCGTTCGGTGTCCGTTGGTGCCAACATTTGCACCATCAACTTGACCGCGTTGGTTGGCGTAAAGAATTGGCCACGGTCGCCTCGCAAAGTATCGCCAACAATTTCCTGATAAGCCGCTCCTTTGGCGTCTGTATCGGTTCGGCCAAAGTCGTACTTTGGCAGCTCGGAAACCATGAACGCCAACGCGCGATCCGAGAGGGCAATTTCTTCGTTGCCTCGAAAGATGTTGCCGTATTTGTCACCTTTATATTCATCCCGCGTGGCCTCAAACAGCGGGACGATGCGTTTGCGAATCGCGGCCTGGCCTTCTTCCGTGAATCGTTCATTCGGAGCGACCCAGAAACGACGATCGCCGTTCGTCTGCAACTCGTCGTACATCTTGGCGAAGATCAGATACAGGAACTGCCAAAATGCAGCGTCCTTTGACATTCCTTCATTCCCATGAATGAAGTTATGACAACGCCGAAAGGTGATTCGCAATAGTTCTGGGTCAGCTTTTCGCAGCTTGGCGTGAGAATGGACGTCCTTTGTCCCCTGAGATTCGTCAGCCAGCGGCCAGTCACCAGCGGGCTTGAACTCCGCTTCAAATCGGCCCTGTTCCTTCTTGACGAAGAAGAACTCCATCCCGTTCGTCCAAAGACCCCATTGACAAGAGTCAGTGGCCTCCATCAGGTCTTTGAGTTCATCCAAATCCTGCGTCGCTTGCTCATGATCGCGGAGCTTGAATGAGCCCTTTCGCCCCTGCTTAGGTTCGGGCTGGCAGATCACAATCCGGTGCAGGTTTTCGACCGTGTGGTCGCTTCCCGTTTTGAAGATTGCAATGTCCACCCCTTTTCGCTTGCTGCCAACTTTGACTTTGAAGTCCGGCTCCATGTCGTTCGGAGAGAAGCGATATTCGTGGAAGATCGCGCGCGCGATTCGCTGGCGGACTTTTCCTTCGGCGACTCCTTCACCTGATTCCCGGTGATGTAGTCGATGATTTTGCCATCCTCGATCGAGCCAGCCTCATCCTCCGGCACTTCATCGTCGATTGTGTCGACGGCGGAATCTGCGACGACCTTCTTGGCCTTCTTCTTTCCCAGGGATGCTGATTCCTTAAATTCAAAGACTTCCCAACAAACCGGTTCCAAAACTAGGCCGACTTCCCAGCTGAGCGTTCCAGCACGCGTAACACACGCTCCAACTCCTTCCGCTTGAATAAGCGGTAGTTGTTGAGCGGGTGCCGATATTCCGTCAGCTTTCCCTCCGCGCCCCAGGCACGATTGTATTTGGGCAAACACCAAGGATCTGGGCAGCTTCCTTCACACGAACGAAGCCTTCTTGCTGTAACATGACACTCCCTCCGAACGAGCGGATGCGGTCGGTTTACAGGAAGCCAAACCTTACCAATAGCCCCGTGCAGTTTCAATCAGGGCAAGGCT
>JBDNFT010001233.1:0-7285 GCA_041689695.1 Planctomycetaceae bacterium
AGTCGCTGTCCGAAGAGTTGCTCATTGTGGGCGGCGAGGATCACAAAACTGGTCAGGCGAACGACGCAGAGGAACGCTATGCACGGCTGGAAGCATGGACCCGTGAACGCTTCCCCATGGCACGTACACGGTGTTGTCAATGGTCCGGGCAGGGTCTGGAAACAATGGACGGCTTGGCCTATATCGGTCGGAATCCGCTCGACGGACCAAACATCTTCATCGCAACGGGCGATTCCGGACAGGGGATGACGCACGGGACAATCGCTGGGATATTGCTGACGGACCTGATCATGGAACGGGAAAATCCGTGGGCGTCGCTTTACGATCCCGCTCGAAAAACGCTGGGAGGCGCCGAGCGTTTCGTGAAGGAGAACGTCAATGTCGCCCTTCAATACGGTGCCTGGGTGACTGGTGGAGACGTCAGCAGCACAGAGGACATCGTAGCAGGAACAGGTGCTGTGGTGCGCCGAGGTCTCACGAAAGTCGCCGCCTACCGGGACGAGACCGGAACGTTGCATGAGTGCTCCGCTGTCTGCCCACATTTGGGTTGTATCGTGGAATGGAACAGCAATGAAAGCACGTGGGATTGTCCCTGCCATGGCTCACGATTCGATAAACAAGGGGCACTTCTGTGCGGCCCGGCGAATTGCGACCTCGCTGCAGTGAATCCTGTCGTATTGCCGATGGAGCCACCGCTATTGGCTGGACTTTGATTCTGTGAGACGTGTGTTGATTGAGCCACAAACCTGAGGCGCAAGTCGCCACACGCTTTCAAAGACAATGCAAACAGTCCAGACCTTTAGATCGATGGCGCGATGATGGTCGGCCATGAATGACTGCAGCTCCTGCACAAGTGAATCTCTTATGACAAAAACTCGCATCATTCCTTCCTGGCAGAATGCGATCATCATTCTTTCGGGAACGGTAGTCGGCCTCATTATTGTGATTGGACTGCAATGGGGACGGCCGGTGCTGGTTCCGATCGCCATCGCGATCCTGCTCACGTTTCTGCTGAACCCTGTCGTCATGAAACTTCAACAGCGGGGCCTGGGAAGGATGCCAGCCGTCATACTCAGTGTCTCTGCCTCTGGTCTGGCGATGCTCTTGATTGGCGGTCTGGTTGTAAGGCAAGTCACGATTCTTGTTGCTGAGATGCCTCGGAATACAGCGAACATCAAGGCCAAGGTTCAGACTTTGCGGCAGTTTGGTTCCAGCCGGATGGCGGCTCAGTATGAAAAGATGGCGGAGGAAATCAGTGAAGCGACGACGTTGCCCGCTGCAGAAGATAACACTCCCCAGGGTGAAACAGCTGACAAGAGTCTTCTGGACAAAGCGGTTGAGACAGGCCCTGTCATCGTACAAACGGAGTCAACGCCCTGGCTGGGGCTGACAGGTTATCTTAGCTCGGCATTTGAAGTTCTGGCAACACTTGCATTCTCGTTGATTCTGCTGGTTGTGTTTCTCATCGCACGCGATGACCTTCGAGATCGAGTCGTAGTCCTTGCGGGACGAGCCAGAATTGCAATGACAAGCAAAGCGCTGGAAGACGTGACGGAGCGCATCAGCCGCTATCTGCTGATGGTGGCCATGCTGAATGGTGGTTTCGCTGTGATGCTGGGGCTGGGGTTGTTTGCATTGCAGGTGCCGTATGCCTTTCTGTGGGGATTTCTGGCTGGATCCCTGCGATTCATTCCGTATATCGGTCCGTGGATTGGAGCAATCGGCCCGATTGGAATTGCACTGGCAACCTCAGCAGGGTGGTCTCAGCCAATGGCTGTGTTCGGCCTGGTGCTCGTTCTGGAACTTGTCAGTAATAACATCCTGGAACCACTGGTCTTTGGACGCAGTACCGGCGTTTCTTCCACAGCTCTTATAATTTCGGCGGCGTTTTGGGGTTATCTTTGGGGACCGATCGGGCTGGTCATGTCGGCTCCAATTGCTGTTTGCCTGATGGTGATCGGCAAGCATATCCCGCAACTGGCGTTCTTGAATCTGCTGCTGGGCAGCGAACCGGCGCTGCGATCTAATATGGGGATTTACCAGCGACTCATGCTGGGTGATGAGCAGGAAGCCACCAGACTCATTCTGCTGCGACTGAAAGATGCACCGGCTGACCAGGTCTTCGATGAATTGCTGATTCCAGCTTTGAGTTACGCCAAGCGTGACTTCCTGCGTAATCAGTTGTCAGAGGAAGATCACAAAGTAGTACTCGAAGGCGTTCAGACCACACTCGGCCACACAGAAAAGTTCCTGCAGACCATTGCTCAACGCAAAGTTGATGAACTCACACTGACGATGGCAAAAGTTGATGCCCCGGTACTTGCTGAGGTCACGTGTGTGAAGATGCTTATTTGCCCGGGCGCTGACGCCGCAGATTCTATAGCGTTGACAATGCTGCAACAGTCACTCGGATCCGTTGAGTGGGAAATCGAGCAGACGGCTGTGGAAACACTGACATCAGAACTGGTCGCTCGCATCGCGCAGGATCCGCCGCCCATTCTGTGCATTGCAGCGCTCCCGCCACGCGGTCTCTCTCACGCACGCTACCTGTGTAAACGACTGCGCGACAGCTCGCCTGAGTTGCAGATCGTCGTGGGACGTTGGGGCCAGAAACGCAATTGTAAACTGGAGCGAGAACAACTAGACGAGGCAGGGGCGACATTTGTCACGACATCATTGGCGGAAACGATTCAGCTGCTGAATTCTCGCCTGCCATTATTGAACCGCGAACCTGTGCCTTCGACGGTCCCCACACCGTCCCAACCACTTCCATCGCTTGTTTCTGCAGGTCACTAAATCCATGCGGCGAATCCTGCGCTCAACTTTCCTTGTCATCAAAAAGACTGTCGGCGAATGGCTCGACCGGGACATTCCCAGACTCGGCGCGGCTCTTTCCTTTTATGCTCTGTTCTCCATCCCGCCGTTGTTTGTTATTGTGCTCGCAATATCAGGGTTTTGGTTCGGTGACGAGGCTGCCCGGCGAGAATTGTTCGGACAGGTTTCCGGTGCCGTCGGTCATCAGGGAAGCGACGCCATTCAGTCACTCGTCAGCGTGGCTCACACCGAGAACCGCAGCCCATGGGCGGCAATGATGGCCGTGTCGATTCTGCTGATCACAGCAACCGGGACTTTCGTGGAACTTCAAAGTTCGCTGAATACGATTTGGGGAGTCCGCAGAAAACCGGGTCGTGGACTTCGAAACGTGGTGAAAGATCGTCTGCTTTCATTCTCGCTGATTGTGGGTATTGGTTTGCTGCTTCTGGCAGCACTGATTCTCAGTGAAGGCCTGTCAGCGGTCGATGCGATGACACAGGGAATCGTGCCGACTCAGGAAACTCTCTGGCGAGTGATTCGGTTTGTTGTCTCGTACTGTGTGCTGACATTTCTGATCGCGATGATCTTCAAAATACTACCCGACGTGCGGGTGGCGTGGCGCGACGTTCTGACCGGTGCCATCATTACGGCGTTGTTGTTTAACCTCGGCAAATACCTGTTTGGTCAGTATCTGATCAGAATCAACCTGACTTCTACGTACGGAGCCGCAAGTTCCCTTGTGATCGCTCTGCTCTGGATTTACTACTCCGCCCAGGTACTGCTTTTTGGCGCGAAATTCACACAGGTTTACTCTGACATGAACAACGCCCACGTCGAACCTATACGTGGTGCCGAGGCTGTCACTGTCGAGAAGGTTGTTTCTGAACATCGTCCGCCTGCATGAATAATTGCGGGCGACTGTCCCAATCGCTGCTCTGCGCCCAGCGATGGCCAATCGTACAGTCGATTTTCCTTAATCGAATACACCGCCATATTCTCGTGCCGATTCGCTCGGGCGGGTTATCGATCAGGATGGCCGTTGGGAAGCCAAAACACCGTTATGAAGTGCGACCGACCTCCAGCGAGAGTCAAAAATTTCCGCTTAAAGTCCAAAGTTATTCCAAGAAATGCTCGCTCGCCAGCGAAATTCCCTTTGGCACAGTCATTGCTATCTTCGTGATTCGTGTATTTCATCACCGTCACTTAGGAGCAATCGATGTCAGTCGAAACAAAAGCCAACTTAAAACCCGAAACTGTCAGCAAACTTCAGGATCTCATTCGAATAAACATCGACGCGTACGATGGATTGCTGGAATCCGCTGAGGAAATCAGCGATCCAGGGATCGCTAAACTCTTCCGGGAGCTTTCGCACGAACGGTCGAAACTGGCAACGGAACTTCAGGAACACGTTTCACCTATAACCAGGCGTCTGGCAGGAGTGAGCAGAACGCCCACCGATTGTCGGTGTTTCAGGCCGAAGGTTGTCGCCTTGTCGAGTTCAATCGTGAAACAGGCCTCGAGGAAGTGATTCAGGAGGCGGTCAATGATGGTTTCGAAACCGTAATCGCGGCGGGCGGAGATGGCACAGTGAATGCAGTCGTCAACGCGTTGATGTCAGTCAAAGAGACTGTTCGTCCCGCATTGGCAATACTGCCGTTTGGCACGGCGAACGACTTCGCTTCAACACTCGGCATTGCTGTCGATATCGACATCGCCATCAGTCAGTTAGTTGGTTGCAACTGCGTCCCAATTGACGTGGTACGCATCAGTGCCGAAGGATTCGAGAGGTATTACGCAAACGTCGCGGCTGGTGGAAACAGCGTTCGAGTCACCGAAGAGATTACAACGGACATGAAGTCTCGTTGGGGTGCGTTCTGTTACCTGCGAGGCGCGGTCCCTGTTTTGGCGGATCTGCAGAGTTACCACATCGAACTTGAGTGTGACGGCGAAATCCTTGAAGGGCAGGACACATGGGCCGTGCTGGTTGCGAACCGCAGGACAAATGCCGGCGGAATTGTCGTCGCCCCTCCTGCATTACCGCACGATGGTCTGCTGGACGTGAGAATGTTCGTGGGTGACACGTTTATGAAAACGATTGCCGGTGACGTGGCGAGCGAACTGATCGGCAGCAATTGACCTTTCGATGTAGCAATCAAAAGTTTGCGCACCACATATTCCTTGCGATCTTTGCGGTTCGTACTGACAAGATATGCAAGGTTATCGCCCGAACCGAAACAAGTGAGCATCGTCCGTCTGGTGGCCTCTCACCATTTCTGAAATCAGATTTGTTGCGATGACGCTGAACGTGATTCCATTTCCGCCAAATCCGAGTGTAAAGTAACACCCCGGATACTCGGGTGAGTTGCCGACGTAGGCTAAGCCATCTTTTGTCGACCCAAAGGTACCGCCCCAGGCGAACTCGATTTCCCATTCAAGGTCAGGGATCAGCTTCCGAGTTTTGTCATGAATGACCTGCGCCTTCTCAAGAATTGAGCGGTCACGTCGGTCAGGGTTGTGAAACCGGTCGTCCTCCCCACCGACGAGAATTCGATTGTCTTCCGTGCATCGAAGGTAGAGGTATGGTGTTTCGACTTCCCAGAGCATCCAACTGGGGTCCCACGGCGAGACCGATTTCAACGGCTGTGAAACCACGGCGTAGGTATTGTGGAATTCTACCACTCGCTCTTTCAGCATTGAATGAGCTTCATACCCGGTCGCAATGACAACGTGTTTCGCGATGACCTTGAAATCTCGTGAAGTGGTCAATGTCACTCCGTCGGCGGAACAATCAAAATCCATCACTTGAGTGCGGTCAAAAACCTGCGCCCCACTGCGAACAGCTGCTGACAGCAGTTCGTGTGCAAGCCTGTATCCATCGCACGATGCGGATTGGTTATTGCTGAGTGCTGCCACACCGTTCAGTCCGAACTGACTCAAGAGCTCGCCTGAGTCATGATAGTTGCAGTCCAGTCCTAACGATCTTCTTGCGCGGTATTCGTCAGCCAGACCCTTCGCAGCCTTTCGCGTGTAGGCAATCTGGAGACTCGTTTTACGTTGGAATCCGCATTCGGCTCCTGTTCGATCAATCAGCTGCTCGAGATCATCGATCGCCTGATGAGACAAGCGGTATGCTCTTCCTGCGTCCTTCTCTCCGATCAACTTCGCCAAATCTGTCAGGGAGACATCGATTTCATACTGCAGCAAAGCTGTGCTGGCGGACGTGCTGCCTCGACACACATCGCGTCCATCAATGACAATGACGGAATGACCATCGCTGCTCAGCCTCTGAGCCACCATCGCCCCCGTAATCCCGGCCCCGACGACTGCAACGTCGCAAACAACATCGTGATCGAGAAAGGGATATGTGTTGAGAAGCCCGTTTTTCATAAACCAATAGGGATGATCAGAAGTCAGATTCATTCAAAACCCTTCGTGTTTCCTTATCGGCACGTTGTCGTTCTTCGGTCGCCAAAAAGAACGAGTGCGACAGAAATCTGCCGCACTCTCGTTGCGACTGTTAATGTTCAGTCGCTGAAACTGCCAATTCGGATTAACAGACTCGGCTCATCGTGGCTTGTTAGTCCGTGTGTGGACTCTGTTGTAGGCATCCTGAGCGGCATGCTTTGCCTGCTTCCATGTCAGTTTGGGCTGACGGTTTCGTTTTTCCCAACTGGCGTGGATCTCAGATTCGGCATCCTGCCATGTGGCATTTGAACCGTTAGCGCGCGGTTCGAACCCGGCGCGGTACGCTGGTTCATAGTCTTCAAACGAGTAGTCCTCCGAATAGTAGGGACGCTGTCGGTATTCCTTTCGCCAATACTCAGTTTCGACAGTGGGGTCATAACCTTCTGCCACACCCTTACCGGCCAATCCGCCAGCAACTGCGCCGACGGCGGCTCCCACGGCAGCCCCAATAGGACCCGCGACAGCGCCTGCGACAGCTCCAGTGGCTGCGCCACCCAATGCTGCTCCGACTCCCGTACCAACCGGATGCGCGCCAGCTTCACCAGATAGTGGATCCTCGTTCCGAAGTTCTTTGACGGCGTCTGAATTCTCTTGCTTCTTGACTGACATATGCCTTTTCCTTGTAATGTTGCATTCAACGTAATGAAGTGTCATGAGAAACTGTGCTTCGCGATATTGTTGTTCTTCGCAAAGCTCAACGTCCTGACAACTCATAAAGCACACGGCATACCAGTGCCGCAATTTCAATCGACGAGCCGCAGTGTGATCCCGCTGTTGCCTCAGTCACGAAGATTTTCAAACAAAAACTGTTAAAGCCTTTGATGATTCGCTAGTCCTTATTCACAAAAGACACGACACAACGCATTGGCCAGATCAGTTCGCGGCCAACCTGACCTGTGAGCGACCAATCAAATGTTCTCGTCGCCAAATGAAACAATGCCCCGCTCAATGACTGGGGTTGGAAGCAGCAAAGTTACATTTACGCCGTGGCAGACAGTGGCGTGGC
>JBDNFT010001234.1:0-2272 GCA_041689695.1 Planctomycetaceae bacterium
AAGCATTGCCTACGGATATTCCTGACGTGGTGCTCGATGCCTCACTGCTGACCGATGGAAATATCACAGCCGTGAAACTCCTCACGGCATTGAATCTGTGTCCCAGCAATGGCGAAGCACGACGCTTGATTCAAGGCGGCGGCGCAAAGCTTGGGGAAGACAAAACAACGATCACTTCACATGATCAGCAAATCGCCGCAACTGAAGGACTGCTTGTCTGGGCCGGGAAGAAGAAGTACTGCCGCGTGAAACTCGGCTAAGGATCGCTCGGCGAGTCATTGCCAGCTAACACTCACTTGTTCAGAATCAGTTTGCCAGAGTGTGTTCTCCTGAGCGTGTACACTTCGCCTGCCAGACGAATCAGGAGACAATGATTGCCTTGCGAAAGATCTTCGAAATCGTAAGTCGCGAGACTGGCCGACACGTCTTTGACAACGTCGTCGGGCTCGACACTCCTGCGATTCGAATTCTTTTGACTGCGGTCTGTACCGTCGTTCGTCATGATTCTTGAACGCCTAATTTCTCAATTGTCATTCGAACGTTGACCGTTCCCGCATCGCGATGCACCCGCGTTGTGATGCTGTAACTTCAGGCTTAACGACACTCTACGGCGGTCGATGCCGCCGTGGAGTGGCTGAATACAGAGCCTTTCGGCTATCATGACTGGCTGCACATCACTCGCAGTTGCACTACTTGACTACGAATTGCATGAGTTCCAGTGAGTTGGTTTTTCCCGTTGTCATACTGGCTCCGCCTACGACGAGCACACGTCCACCACTCGTCGTCAACTGGCGGTGGAAGAAACGCGGTTCCGCGGCCTGACCAACTAAAGTCCACTTTGATCCGTCGTCAGAAAGTGCCTGTACGGAGCCCGACATGGTGGTCACCACCAGTCGATCACCGGCAGCAAACGCGGAAGTCCCGAAACCTTCCATACCTTTGCCATGCAATGCTGGCGCGACCGACCAGGCTTGAGCGATAGGATCAAACGCCGCGACTTGCGTCGTTGGTCCACCATCTTCTTCCATGCCCCCCATGACGTACAATTTGCCTTTGCAGGCCGCCAAGCTGACGGCGCGTCGCAGGAACGGCGGTTCAGGAAGTGCCGTCCAGGTCAGATTCGACTGCGTCAAATCGCAGACCCACGCTGTCTTATGCCAGGTTGGATTGTCGGAACCCGCCATTTTCCAGCCGCCAGCAACATAGAGTTTGCCGTCCAGAACTGCCGCATCGTGAGACGATCGACCTTCAGGCAGTGGTGTCAAATCTGTCCATTTTCCAGTCGCCGGGTCAAAGCAGGCAAAGCTGTCCTGGGACCACAAACTCTGATCCTGATCATCGGAATTTTTCGCCGTGAATCCTCCGACGCGATAAAGTTTTCCGCCGTACTCCACCATCGCCAATCCGGTGAGCTTTGGACCGCTCGGCAGAAGTTCCCATTCTGCGTTTGGCATTGTCAACGAAATTCGTCGGAACTCATTCGACTGGCCACTCTCCGAGTAGTGATGCGCGGCGCCAAAGTGACCGCCGTAGACGTAGACGTCGGTCCCGAGGATTGCCGCCCCAAAACTTGTGATTCCCTGGGACAATGCAGGAAGCGTGTGAGAAACAGATTCGATCGATGGCACGGTCAATGGTAAAGTCAGTGTCGAATAGGTTCGAATCGAGTCGTATTGTTCACCATTCAATTCACCACGAGTTTCATCGACCTGCTTTGTGCGAACTGAAAGAACTCCGTCAGCGGTAGGCTCACAATATGCCACTCCGCCTTCATCCGTTGTCAAAGTTTCATCAATTCCACAACCTCCAACTTTAACTTCCATCCCTGCAACCGGCTTGCACTGAAACGTGACAGTCAGAGCCAGCTTGCGGCCTTGCCATGCGGGAGTAATTTCCAGCGGCAAGTGTTCGGCGTCATTGATCGCAGACCATCTGCCTGGCAATGGTGAAACATGCTGCTTACCGACATATTTCAGCAGAAACGTCGCGTGGCCTTTATTGACTACGCCGTATTCATGCGACACGATCACGGCATCTACTTTGGTCTCAATCGTGCCCGCCAGTGACTCTTCCGTCAGCGTTAGAGGCACCTCGGCCATTGCCGATCCGCCGCGATCCCCGTGCGTCACGCTCCAGACTTTTGCAGCCGCAACATTCTTGAGAAGTTCAGGCTCCGGCGATTCTGCAGATTCGCTGAAGCAGATCTGAATCTTCTCGCCGTTTTGAACAACCCATACGAAATGGGCGTGAGCAACTGAACTCACGACTAAAC
>JBDNFT010001235.1:0-2273 GCA_041689695.1 Planctomycetaceae bacterium
ATCGCCAGCTACGAACTCGCTGCGAAGTTGCAATTGAGTGCGCCGGAAGCTGTTGACCTGACCCGTGAATCGGAACCAATCCACAAATTGTATGCGATTGCCGACGAAGATATCGGACCATTCGGAAGGCAATGCTTGCTGGCGAGACGATTTGTCGAACGCGGAGTTCGCTTCATCCAGATCTTCTGTGGTGCGGAGAACACAAGTTCCAAAAAAATTCGACCCAATTGGGACTCGCACGAAGACATCGTCCGCGATCATGGCTATTGGGGCCGCATTCTGGATGTCGGCGTACATGCTTTGTTGAGCGATCTAAAATCGCGGGGTCTGCTGGATTCAACGCTGGTCTTCTGCACGACAGAATTTGGACGTCAACCATTCATGCAGGGGAAACAAAAAGGTCGCGACCACAATCCGGGCGTGTTCACGTCATGGCTGGCAGGCGGCGGCATCAAAGGCGGAACCTGTTATGGTTCCAGCGATGACGTTGGTTTTAAAGCCGCTGAAAACCCAAGCTACAGCTATGACCTGCACGCGACTGCATTGCACTTACTTGGCATCAACCACGAAAAGCTAACGTACTACCAAAACGGTATTCAGCGTCGCCTCACGGACGTACACGGACATGTGATCCATGAGATCGTCTGAGTCGGTTGATTACTGTTGCTTGCGATCTGTGAAGATAAGCTTAATCACCCAACATGCCCGAAACATGTGATTAGCCGGGGCAGCTTTCCATCGGCAAAAACATGATTTGTTCTCATCTCTCGCGAGGCAGGATTATGGCGGCAGGGCATCGATTTATCTGAACACATGTCCTTCATTAATTCCGAATCCGGAGACCTCTCTGCGGGTCGATATCTTTGTTTCAGAAAACTCCAAACAATCCGCTGCAATTTGCGCCCGATCCCGCAGCAGCCTGCGATTTCTTTATCAGAAGGATCATTCCATGGCTTCCCCCGACGATCATCGAGACCAATTGTTGCACGCTGCTCGCGGCGGCGACGATGATGCGCTGGGGGAACTGATTGAGAACTTTCGGCCAATGTTGCGGGCCGATGCTGCGCGATCTCTAACAGAAGTTCAGGGGCGACTTGATGCCTCTGATGTTGTGCAGTTGACATGGTGGTCGGCGTTTCGCGCGTTTCCTCGCTTTGAAGGTGACGTGACGGCATTCGTTGGCTGGCTGAGGAATATCCACGAACGAAATCTTCGTGATGCGGTCCGCGACCAGCGGGCCGACAAACGAGACATAGAAAAAGAAGTTACGCAATCGGCAGTTGCTCCGGTCATTCGAGCGAAACTGACGTCACCGAGCCAAAAGTTGATGCGGAAGGAACAACAGGAGCAGATCGATCGGTGTCTGTTGCAACTTCCCGCTGCACAAAGAGAGGCGCTACGATTGCGGTTTCAGGAAGAACTTTCGATCGCCGAAATCGTTCAGCAAATGGGACGAAGCGAGACAGCCGTGGCGGGTTTACTGAAACGAGGCCTGAGTGCGCTTCGGGTATTGATGATTGATGAACCGGGGTAGTATCGCTCGAACAATAACTGTTCGAATATGGACGTAGCGGAAGTCGCCAAGACTTTCGGAATCCAGCCTGGTCGAAACTCTTGGCGAGTTCCGCTACGACAATTATTGATCGAGGGATCCTTAACGTATTCCAGAACCGTTCAGGGTTTTTCTAAGGGAGATTGCAATGCTGATAAATCGAAAACTGACAACCCGTGACTTCATGCGTTTAGCCATTGCTGCGCTCGCGCTTGTGCTCATGCACAACGTGTGCGGATCGAAAGTCTTCGCTCAGGCGGGCGATACTCTTGATGGTGCAGTTTGGCGTTTCAAAATCACACCGAAATTCCCGCGACAGGAGGCCGTCTTTGGTCAGTACAGGATCTCGGATTACCGAATCTTCATCAAAGACGACCCTAAGGACAAAGAATTCACCAGAGAAGTCGGCAAAGCGACTCCGCACCCTCGCACAAAAGTCACAACGGTTGTTTTTAAAGAACTGCGTGTCTTTGAAAAAAGCGAGGACGGAAGCAGGCCGCGAGTCTCCAAAGCTGTTACTGCTGGCGGTGCCAAAGTGAAGATGGACGAACCTTTCGAATGATCTGGTTTGTTCATCGACTCCGAAGGACGACATTGGGATTTCAAATGCTCGCGAATTAAAGAGTAGCCCGATCGTTCCCTTCGGCGAGCGGCAGAAACATGTCTGCCAAATAAGTAACGCCGCCGAAGGAATCCGACCTGAGACAGGTCGGACTACGTA